>NZ_PDJV01000002.1 GCF_004116465.1 Arcobacter sp. F2176 | reverse complement strand
TCTCTTGTTTTATATCATATTCGGTTTATAAAAGTTACTTACTTCTTAAAACCGTAGTTTGTTAAAGAACATCAACCCTTTGCGACGTTTGTCACTCAAATTGGACGGGAATTATAATAGGTTTTTTTGCCTTTGTCAAGTGCTGGGAATTAAATTTAGCTTAAATTTTGAAATTTTTAGAGTTTTTCAATAAATCCTGTATTTGCATGTACCTTAATGCCCGATATATCGCCTTTTTTAGATATAAAATTTATAATACAATCTTCGTTTAATAAATATGAAGACTCATCGTTTTCTTCTGTACTTAACCTTGAATAGACTTTTCCATCACTTCCAAATGATAATTGTCCTATTGATGAAGTAGTACTATTACATGTCATACTTATATTTTTTATTCCAAATTTTTTAGTTAATAAAACATATTCACTATTGGAATTATTTTCTTCACAACTATTTGATGAGTAAATATATTTTTTACTAAGTGGGTCTTTTAAACTCTCATCTGCGTTTGGATGTCCGGTCATATTTGTATCACTATATATAGAATAATAAATACCACCAACATTTTCACTACAATTAAAAAACTTCAACGTCCATCTTTTTCTAAACCATTTTGGATTTGATAAATCATATTTATCATCAATAAAAGCTTGTAGTTTTGTTTGATTTAAATAAAGTACCAATCTATCTATTGCTACTTTAAATTCTGGTTGAGTATTTTTAGGCAGAAGTGAATATGAAAAATATGATATTAATAGTATTACAAATATAATTTCAAATAAGAAATATGATTTTTTATTGTTTGATTTTTCGCACATAGATATCTAATAAGTCTTTATTAAAATACTTTATTATAAATTTTTGATCATACTTTATTGGATCATACAAAGAAACAAAATAATCATTACCTTTTACAATGCCATAGAATTCTAATCTTTTTTGAAGTTTTCTGTCAAAAGTTTTTATATTATTAATCTTATTCTTTTTTAAAATCTTTGCAATATCTTTTGCAAAATAATAATTATATGCAAAATGTTTTTCTGGATTATCTAAAATCAAATAAAGTGGTTTATTATATAAAAGTAAAAAGGTATTAATAAAAAGAAAAAAAAGAGATAATTTTATAATATTATAATGTATCCTTCTAAATTCTGGTAACCTAACTCTTAATGAATGCATAAATAATTTCAACATAATTGGTAGCGATATCACAACATATGGAGCAAAATCTTCTATATAAATTTTTTGTCTAAAAGAAAATAAAAGAGAAAATATCATAGCCGTAATTGAAATATACCAATATATTGAATGCGTCCCTTTAATTCCAACTCTATACAATGAATAAAAGAAATATAAAAATATTAATGGAGAAAAAATTGAAGCATATATTCCAAAAGTATCTAATAGATAACTTCTTGGTTTTCCAGTAGATTCAAATCCATAAATATACATTGATAAAGCAAATAAAATCAAAGATATTATTAACAATTTATTTTCTTTTTTATTTAATGAATAAAAAAATAATGCTAAAAAGAAAACTGCAAAGGAATTATCCACAAATAAAAAGAAGAATAACAAATAGTAATTATGCTTTGAATAAAGTTTATAATAATATAAATATATTAAGGTACAGAATATAACAACAATTGAACTATTTATTAATAAAGAAGCACTAACAACTCCAGGAAGAAACATAAATATAAGTACATTAAATAATCTATCTATTTCTTTTTTAAAATAATCCTTAGTAAGTAAATACATTAATATAACGCTAAAAACATAAAGTATAATAAAAGGAAGTCGAATAGATATATCATTACTCCCAAAAAAATATGTACTAGATTTTGTTATATAAGATAAAACAGATTTATTTACTAAAACATTTAGTGCTTCATTATATGAAATGCTTAAACTATTGGCAACAAAAATTAGTACAACAAAAAAGGTGGCTAAGGTTATTCCAAAGATATAGTTGTAAAATTTTTGTTTAATCATTATATTTTTAAGAAGTTACCAATTATTTCATATCCATATTCACTCATGATTGATTCTGGATGAAATTGAACTCCATAAATTTTTTTACCTTCAATTTCCAAAGACATAATTTCATTATCATCTAAACTTTTAGAGGTAACTTTAATACAAGAGGGTAAATTATCTTGCATAACAGTTAATGAATGATATCTAGTTTGAGTAAATTCATTTGGCAGTCCATTAAATAAAATTGTATCATTTAAGACTTTTACTTTTGAGATTTTTCCATGCATCATGTTATCTGCTCTAACAACTTTTGCACCAAATACTTGTGCAATACTTTGATGTCCTAAACAAATACCAAATATAGGTTTTTTATCAGCAAAATATTCAATGACTTCTAAACATATTCCTGCATCATCTGGAGTTGCAGGGCCTGGAGAAATTATTATCTTTTCAGGATTAAGTTGTTCAATCTCTTCCACGCTTAGTTCATCATTTCTTATTACTTTTAAATCAGCACCTAACTCTAAACAATATTGCACAATATTATATGTAAAAGAGTCATAATTATCAATCATTAATATCATTTTCTCATTTTCCTTATTTAAAAATATATTATATCAAATTTACTTTATAAAAGTATTATAAACAATAAATATAATGATAATGATTATTGTAACTAAGAATATACTAAGTTTTAGTTTTATATTATTCATAGTTTCAAAAATAAAAGGGGCAACATGTTAAAAAAATTAGGAATCAGTATATTAATATTTTCAAGTTCATTATTTGCTACACAAGAAGTAAATATCTATTCACATAGACATTATGATACAGACAAAGAACTATTTAAAATGTTTGAAAAAAAAACTGGTATAAAAGTAAATATAGTAAAAGCTGAAGCAAAAGCTTTAATTAAAAGAATACAAACAGAAGGAGAAAAATCACCTGCTGATGTTTTAATAACAGTTGATGCAGCAGGATTATACAAAGCTAAATCTAGTGGTTTGTTACAAACAATAGAATCTGATATTTTAGAAAAGAATATACCAGCTCAATTAAGAGACAAAGATAACCAATGGTTTGGATTAACAAAAAGAGCAAGAGTTGCTGTATACAAAGTTGGATCGGGGATTAAAGATCAACTATCAACATATGAAGAATTGGCAGATCCAAAATTTAAAGGTAAAATAATGGTTAGATCTTCTAATAATGCATATAATCAATCACTTTTAGCAGCAGTTATTGCACATCATGGGGAAGAGTTTGCTTTAAAATGGGCTAAAGGAATTGTTGCAAATATGGCAAAAGAACCAAAAGGTAATGATAGATATCAAGTAAAAGCTGTAGCTAATGGCATTGGTTCTATTGCTATTGCAAATACTTACTACATAGGTAAAATGGTTGATAATAAAGATAAATCACAAGCTCAAGCGGTAAAAAAAGTAAAAATCTTTTTTCCTAAATTTGAAAATGGGGGAACTCATATAAATGTTAGTGGAGCTGGAGTTACAAAATATGCTCCTAATAAAGATAATGCTATAAAATTTATAGAATTTTTAGCAAGTGCTGATGCACAAAGAATCTTTGCAGAAGGTAATTTTGAGTATCCAATTTTAAAAGATGTTAAAGCATCAGAATTAGTTCAATCATGGGGAACATTTACTGATGATACAATTTCTATCAATACTTTAGGAGAAAATAACGCAAAGGCTGTTAGAATCTTTGACCAAACAGGATGGAAATAAAAATTTCAATAGATAAGTAGTGTAATAATACACTACTTATTTTGAATAAACTATTTAAATTTATTTTTTACCAATAAAATCTTTTTCCTCAACTTCTTCTAAAATCTTACCTGCAATTTTTTGAGTCTCTTCTGCAATTTCATTACTTAAGTTAGCCACACTTGCATTTTTTTGCGTTTGTTGGTCTAAAGTTGCTACTGCATCATTTATTTGTTCAATTCCCATTCTTTGCTCTTTACTTGAAATTTCAACATTTGAAATTAATCCTAAAGTTTGTGTAATATTTTCTTTTAATTCTGCATAACCATTAATCATTTGATTTGAGATATTTTTACCTTCGTTTGCTTTTACTGTTGCTTTTTCTACAAGCTCTTTAATTTCTTTTGCCGCATCTGCACTTCTTGAAGCTAGATTTCTCACTTCAGCTGCAACAACAGCAAAACCTTTTCCAGCTTCTCCTGCAGTTGCCGCTTCTACTGCAGCATTTAGGCTTAAAATATTTGTTTGAAATGCAATTTGATCAACGACAGTAATTGCTTCACTAATTGCAATAACTTCATTATTTATACTATCCATTGAGATTGTTGTTTTATTTGCTAGATTTTCACCATCTATAGCAGATTTAGATACTTTATTTGCAAAAGAAACCATTTGTAAGATATTTTCTGCACTACTTGCAATATTTGAAGTGATTTCTTCAATTGCTGCTGCTGTTTCTTCTAAAGAAGCAGCTGATTCATTTGAAGCAGTATTTAGTATTGCTACATTTTTTAAAAGTTCTTTTGCAGAACTTTGTAGATTTAGACCATTATTCATATTATTAACTAACATTTCATTAATAGTGTCAGCTAAAGAGTTTAATGCAATTGCAACTTTTCCATTTGGATTCTTTATTCTATGTGTAAAGTTCATATTTTTCAACTCATTTAATGCAGAATCAATATCATTTAGATTGTTATTTATTTTACTAGAAATAGAATCAATCATCTCATTAAAAATATTTTTCAACTCTTCTAAACCTTGATTCTCAGTTTTTTGAGTAACTCTTGTACTTAAATTTCCAGAGTTTACAGCCATTACAACATCTTTAACATTCTCAATGACTTTTTCATCTTCTTCAATTAATTGTTGTGTCTTCTCAATATTAATATTTACAATATTAGCCATTGTCCCTATTTCGTCTTTATTACTAATAACAATTTTTTCTACAGCAGAAGTCTCTTTATTTAAATAACTAAAAAAGTTAAGTAATCCATTTTGAAATGTGCTTAAAGGATTAGTTATTTGTTTATTTATAAAATATACTACAAATAAACCTACAATAAATGAAACAATAAGAGCTATAAGTAAGATTCCAAATACAATTGATTGTATTTTTTCATCTGACTCTTTTTGCATTTTATTAATATTTGCTTCTATTTCATCTGTATATGCACCTGTTCCTATCATCCACTTCCATTCATCAAATCCTATACCATATCCTAATTTTTCGTACAACTTTTTATCATTTGGTTTGATAAAATTATATTTTACTAATCCACCATCTTTTTTTGCTAAAGAAATCAAATCTCTTATATGTGCTGATTTCATAAAGTTTTTACCAACATTTTGTGGTTTAATAGGATGCATAACATTATTTCCATCATAATCATATATAAAGAAATAACCATTATTATTTTTACCGTATCTCATTGCTTTTATAGTTGACAAAGCTTCTGCTTGTAATTTTTCAGTGATATTATCTAAATATGAACCTGTTCCAATTACCCATTTATAAGGTTTAAATAATTTTACAAATGCGACTTTTTCTCTTGGAGGTTTATTGGGAACAGTTTGTTCATATGAAACTAATCCTTGCCCATTTTTAATTGCTAAATCAATGAAATTCAAAATATGAGGTTTGGGATATCGTTTTCCTTCTTTTGCTTGATTTATTGGGTGTTTTAATACAATTGCATCTTCATTATAAACAAAAAAATAGCCATTATTTGTACCATATCTTGCAGAACCTACTGCATCTAGTAAAATTCTTTTCAGCTCTTCATCTGAAACTTTTCCATTAAATTTTTTATACAAATCTTCAAGCATAAAAAATAAAAAATTCATTTGTCCTTCTAAATCTTTTTTAATATTTTCTTTAATAATATTAATATCTGATTTTTTATAATATTCTACTGCTACATTTCTAGCAAAATCAACATATGATTTTAACTCTTTCTCTTGTTCTTCATATGCATTCTTTTTATAAGTTGCAATATTCTCTTTTGTTAATTCATTTAATGAATAAATAGATTTAACTGCTATTAGACCTGCTACTATTATTATAGTAAATATTATTATCAAAAGTAATTTACTTTTTATTGATAAATTCTTCATCTTTATCCTTTTCATTTATTAACCAAATATTAACATAAAAAAGCAAAGAAAAAAGAACCAAAGTCACTTTTTTATCGCTATAATTAGTGATAATCATTCTTATTATTAAGGATAAGCAAAGTTATTTTTTCTTATAATCATTGCAAAAATTATTCTTATATTCTAAAAGGAATCCCATATGTTAAAAATTTTTATACCAATTATATTATTGTTAGCAAGCTCACTTTATGCAAGTGGAGAAGTAAATGTCTATTCACATAGACATTATGATACAGATAAAAAAATATTTAAATTATTTGAAGAAGAAACAGGTATCAAAGTAAATGTAGTAAAAGCAATGGCAGATGAATTAATAAAAAGAATGGAAACAGAAGGAGATAAATCTCCTGCAGATGTTCTTATTACTGTTGATGCAGCTGGTTTATACAAAGCCAAAACAAAAGGTCTATTACAAGCCATAAAATCAGATTATCTAGAAAAAAATATTCCAAAAAATCTAAGAGACAAAGATAATGAATGGTTTGGTGTAACAATAAGATCAAGAGTTACAGTTTATAAAAAAGGTGAGGGAATAGGAAATGAGTTATCAACATACGAAGATTTAGCTGATCCAAAATACAAGGGTCAAATCATGATTAGATCTTCAAATAATGCATATAACCAATCTTTATTAGCAGCAGTTGTAGCTCACCATGGAAAAGATTATGCTTTAAAATGGGCAAAAGGAATAGTTGCAAATATGGCAAGAAGTCCAAAAGGTGATGATATGTACCAAGTAAAAGCGATAGCTTATGGTATTGGTAAAATTGGAATTGTTAATACATATTATGTTGGTAAAATGTACGGAAGTAAAAATTTATCAGATGTTGATGCTGTTAATAAAGTTAAAGTATTTTTTCCAAAATTTGAAAATGGTGGAACACATATAAATATAAGTGGAGCAGGGGTTGCAAAATATTCTCCAAATAAAGCAAATGCCATAAAATTTATAGAGTTTTTAGCAAGCCCAGAAGCACAAAAACTTTTTGCTGAAGATAATTATGAATATCCAATACTAAAAAGCGTGCATGAATCAAAAGTTGCAAAATCTTGGGGAACATTTACACCTGACAATATCTCTCTTGATGAATTAGGTAAACACAATGCTGAAGCAGTAAGAATATTTGACTCAGCTGGTTGGAAATAAAGAAAGGTTTTAAAATAATTGAAATATTTTAACAAACTAACAATAAGTAGTGTTCTTCTAACTCTACTTATTTCTATGCCTGCACTATTTATATTATCAAATATATTTGTAAGTACTCCAAACTGGAAACATTTAGTAGATACTGTATTATGGGGATATATATTTAATTCTTTGTACATTATGGTTGGGGTTGCAGTTTTGACTTCAATTATGGGATTTTCAACTGCTTATATAACTTCACTTTTTACCTTTTCTGGTTCTAATTTTTTTCATTATGCATTGATACTTCCTTTTGCAATTCCTACTTATATTGTTTCATATGCTTATGGAGGCATGTTTGATATAACAGGAAGTGTTACAACTTTTATTTTAGACCTACTTGGTAAAAATTTAGGGGAAGTTTATTTTTTTGATATTATGTCAATAGAAGGTGCTATTTTAGTAATGTCATTTGTTTTATATCCTTATGTATACTTAATCTCTAAAACTTATTTAAACTCTGAATCTTCATCAATAGTTGATGCTTCAAAAACAATGGGACTTACTAATTTTCAAATATTTTACAAAGTTATTATTCCAATATCTAGACCAGCGATTGTTGCAGGGGTTATTTTAGCTGTTATGGAAGCTGTTTCTGATTTTGGTGTTATGGATTATTATGGAGTTTCTACTTTTGTAACAGGAATATTTAGAACTTGGTTTGGAATGGGAAGTGTTGAAGATGCTTCTAAACTAGCTTCTATGCTTATGCTATTTATATTTTTATTAATATTTTTGGAAAAGTATCAAAGAAAAAATACACGATATAGAAGTGCTGGAAAAGATTTTAAACCAATTAAAAAAGAAAAATTAACTGGATATAAAAATGTATTAGCTTTTATTTTATGTTTTATTCCATTTTTTTTAGGATTTTTACTTCCTTTTTCTCAAATGAGTTATTGGTTTTATTTATCATATAAATCAACAATAAATGAAGACTTTTTGACTGTCTTTTATCAAACCTTATCATTAGGAATTGGAACATCTGTTTTAATTACTTTCTTGGCCTTTGTTTTTACGTATAATGTTCGAGTGCACAAAAGTAAATTAGCAGATTATATAACCCAAATATCAAAGCTTGGGTACTCTATTCCAGGTTCAGTTATAGCTGTTGGAATTTTATCATTCTTTTTAATTGTAAATAAAGCTTTTGATATTTTACTTGTAGGAAGTATTGTGGCTGTTATTTTTGGATATGTAGTTAGATTTTTAGCCATTTCAATTAATAATTATGAGTCTGGATTTTCAAAGATTCCTCAAACTTATGATGATGCTTGTAAAACAATGGATATAAGCTCATTTGCAACTTTTTTTAAAGTAATATTTCCATTGATAAAAAACTCAATAGTTGTAAGCTTAATAATCATATTTATTGAAGTAATAAAAGAGTTGCCTTTAACTATGATATTAAGACCATTTAATTTTGACACACTTGCAGTATTTTCCCATGAGTTAGTTGGTCAAGCGCAGATATTTGAATCAAGTGTTCCAGCAATGTTTATTGTAATACTTGGAATTATATCTGTTTTAATTCTCGCAAAAAAAATGAAAAATTAGTAAGGAATTTGATGATTGGTATTAGCGTAAAAAACTTTTCTATAGCTTTTGGAGATAATGAAATATTAAATGATATCTCTTTTGATGTCCAGGCTGGAGAAATAGTTACAATATTAGGACCTAGTGGTTGTGGTAAAAGTACTATCTTAAGAAGTATAGCTTCACTAGAAGATGGTTATACTGGCTCTATATTTTTAAATGAAACCTGTTTGATAAATGGAGCAAATAAGTGTAACAAAGATATTGGTTATATATTTCAAGATTATGCTTTATTTCCCCATTTAAATGTAAAAGAAAACATAGAATTTGCCCTATTTAAACTAAAAGCAAATGAGAGACAAAAAAGAGTTGATAAATTATTAAAACAATTCGATTTAATAGAACATAAAAATAAACAAATCCATGAATTAAGTGGTGGTCAACAACAAAGAGTTTCAATAGCAAGAGTAATAGCCTATGAACCAAAGATTTTACTTCTTGATGAGCCTTTTTCAAATCTTGATTCTATTTTAAGAGCAAAAACAAAATTGTGGCTAAAAAATCTAATAAAAGAGTTAGGATTATCAGCTATATTAGTAACACACGATCAAAAAGAAGCCTTATCTATGTCTGATAAGATAGGAATTATTCATAATAAAAGAATTGTACAATTTGATACTCCAAAAAACATATATAAAAATCCAAATAGTTTTTATATTGCAAACTTTTTAGGGGAAGTTAATACCTTACCAAAATTTATTGCAGAAGATTTAAATTTAGACTTGGAAAAAACAAGTATCATTAGAATACATGAAACAAAAATAACAAATAAAGCAAATAACTATAAACTAAATACTGTAAATAGACTTTATTGTGGCGAATATGAAGAGGTGATTCTTAGCTTTGAAAAAGAGTTAGAATCTCAAATTAAATTAAGAGTATATATAGATAGTGATATCTCTTTAGAAGAAGAGATATATTTAGATATAAATAAAGACAAAATCATAAGTGTAAAAAACTAAAGTAGCTTTACTACTTTAGTTTATATTTGGAACTTAGCTATAAGTTCATCAGAACAATCTAAAATCCCACGATTTTTCAAATCATTAATTACACTTTTTGTACAATCAACATCATCCGGCCATCTTCTTTGAAAGTTATCATATGAGTTTTTATTTGTAGCATCTACACCTAAAGTATCATTTGCTATAAAAATATCTCTATTTGAATCTATATTATTACAAACTCTCCAAATAAGCATGTAAGGATTACTTACATCATTTTTAGCCTGATCTACTATTATTAGTATTCTTAAGTGCTCATACAGAGGTTTAAGCTCTTCAAATAGATACTTTTGGCTTCTATTTTTATTTACAGTTATTATAGTAACTGGATTTTTTGTATATTTGTAATATTGTTTTAGATTAATGATATCACTTGAAATTTCTTTCATCTTAGTCAATAATTCCCCATCAGCTAAAACTTTAACTCCACTATCACTTATCTCTTCTCCTGTACAATCAAGACCTAGTTTACCACCAACAGCAAATTTTGGACTTGAATGATCAAGTGCGTCAACTACACCTCTTGAGATAAACAGGTCATTTATATCTATTCTATTTAGAATATGTTTTGTTATCTCTTCATGGTTCGTAAGTTCTGGTGCATCATGGTTTACAAAAATTGCATGTTTTACAAAACTCATTTGCCCTACTCCCCAAAATGCATGCATCATTTGACTTGCATGTCCAGGATATAGTGTTTTGATTTTTGCAATTATTAGATTATGAAAAACTCCATTTTCAGGCATATAATAATCAATCAAATCAGGTGCAGTAGTTTTAAGTAGTGGCAAGAATATTCTCTCTGTTGCATGTCCCATATATTTGTCTTCTAAAGGTGGTTTACCAACAACTGTCGCTAAATATGTAGGTTTTGCCTTTGATGTGATTGCACTAACTTCCATAAATGGATATTCTTCTTCTAAAGTATAGTAACCAGTATGGTCACCAAAAGGTCCTTCAATTCTCATCTTAGATGGATCAACAAAGCCTTCTATTATGAAGTCATTATCTCTTGGTACATATATATCATTTGTTATACTTTTCACAAGCTGTGCATTTTTATTTTTAACAAAACCATAAAGCATAAGTTCAAAAATTCCAATAGGTAAAGGTGCTTGTCCACACCAAATATACATAGGATCTCCACCCACTCCAATTGATACTGGCATTTTTTTACCTGCGGCTTTATATTCATGAAAGAAGTGATTACTATCTTTATGTATTTGCCAATGCATTCCTAAAGTATGATCATCATAAACTTGAAGTCTATACATTCCTAAGTTTTTAAGCTCTCCATTTAAACTAGTTGTATAAACTTGCCCCATAGTAATAAAAGGCCCACCATCTTGCTCCCAAGTTGTTAAAATAGGTAAATCAGATAATTTAGCATCCTCACCTAATTTTATTACTTGTTGACATTCACCTTTTCCTTTATTTTTTTTAGGAATAGTATTTTTAAGTGCGAAAAGTTTTCCAAAAGTTGAGAGTTTTTCACTAAAAGTTGTTGGTGGTTTCATTTTTAGTAAGCTTTCTATCTCACTTCCTATTTTATCACCATCACCAATGAAGAGTTTTACAGCTTTTTCATTACAAAATACATTCATCAATACTGGAATATCAAATTTCTTTCCAGTTCTTTTATCAATAGGATTTGTAAATAAAATCGCTTTTGAATCCTCTTTTTTAACCTCTACATATGCGATGTGTGGTATCTCTAAGTATATATCCAACTCATCGTCAATAACTTTTAATAAATCGTTTTTTTTAAGTAGCTCTATTGCTTTTTCCATATTTCCCTCTAATGTAAACAAATAATTAGTATAAATCTTATATCATTTTATCAATAAAAAATAGTTTATAATAGAGGTTTTACATATGTTTGATAATATAATTGATAGAAAAAATAGTTCGTGTAGTAAATATGATAATTTAGAACAATATTTTGGGAAAACTGATTTGGATCCATTTTGGGTTGCTGATATGGATTTTGAAATACCACCTTTTTTACAAGAGGCTATACAAAAAAGAGCGCAGCACAATGTCTTTGGATATGGAAAACAAAATAAAGAGATATTTGAAGCAATAAAAAACTGGATGAGTTCTCAACACCAATGGGATATTGACACTGCATCTATATCTTTATGTAATGGAGTAGTTCCAGCATATGCTGCTTGTATTGAAGCATTTAGCAATGTTGATGATGAAATTATAGTTCAAACTCCTGTATATTTTCCCTTATTTCAATGCATTAAAGCAAATAATAGAAGAATCTTAGAAAATCCATTAAAAGAAAATAATGGCTACTATACAATGGATTTAGAGCACTTAAAATCAATTATTACACCAAAAACAAAAATGATAGCTTTGTGTTCTCCTCATAATCCAGTTGGAAGAGTTTGGGATAAAAAAGAGTTAGAAGAGTTAGCAAATATTTGTATTGAAAATAACATTACTATTGTAAGTGATGAAATACATGCAGATTTAGCATTCAAAAAATTTACTCCAATTGCCTCAATTAGTGAAAAAATTGCTAATATTACTGTAACCTTAAACTCTCCTGGAAAGACATTTAATATTGCAGGGTTAAATGCTTCATATTGTATCACTTTAAATGATGAATTAAAAAATAAATTAGATGATATTATAAAACAAAGAGTAATCGGAACTATAAATGTCTTTGGTTTGATTGCTATGCAATGTGCATATGAACATGGAACAAAATGGTTAGAAAATCTACTAAATCACCTTGAATCAAACATAGATATTACTATTGAAACACTTGAAAATAATACTAAAATAAAAGTACAAAAGCCCGAAGCTACTTACCTTTTATGGCTTAACTTTGAAGAATATAATTTACCACATCAAGAAATAAAAGAGATATTACTCAATGATTGTAAAGTTGCTTTAAATGATGGATTAACTTTTGGGAAAAATGGAAAATCACACTTCAGATTTAATACAGCAACATCAAAAACTCAGCTTAAAAAAGGATTAAATAAAATTATTAATTTTGGAAGATAAAATTAAATAAAAAATAAAGTATTACCTTTTTTCTCACTTTTTTCTCTTTGCTTTTTTTTGTAACAAATGCTAGCTATTTGAAATAAACTTAGTGTACAATCAATATACATATTATTATGAAATGGATTAAGCATGTCAAATGAACTATTATTGTCAGCAGCAATTTTTGTTGTTATAGGTATTGTTGTAGTATCAATATTTATACTTTCAAAATTTGTTGGACCTCAAAACAAAGAGGACAAATCAAAAAATACCGTTTATGAATCTGGTGTAAGTAACCCAGTTGGTGGGACTAAACTTAGGTTTAGTATCAAATTTTATTTAGTAGCAATTTTATTTGTACTATTTGATGTCGAAATAATTTTTATGTTTCCATGGGCTGTAAATATTAGAGAACTAGGATTTTTAGGTCTTGGCGAAATGTTTATGTTTATGGGATTATTATTTGCAGGTTTAATTTACATCTATAAGAAAAAGGCATTATCATGGGAGTAGGAGCAGAATCAATATTAGGTGATTCAGTAATCACAACAAGACTTGACAAAGCAGTAAACTGGGCAAGATCATATTCATTATGGCCAATGGTATTTGGTACAGCATGTTGTGGGATTGAGTTTATGTCAGTGGCAGCTGCTAAATACGATGTATCAAGATTTGGAGCAGAAGTTGTAAGATTTTCTCCAAGACAAGCAGACTTACTAATTATCGCAGGAACTATTACATATAAACAAGCACCTGTATTAAAAAAGATTTATGATCAAATGTGTGAGCCTAAATGGGTTATATCAATGGGAGCATGTGCAAGTTCTGGTGGATTTTATGATAACTACACAACCTTGCAAGGAGTTGATCAAATTATTCCAGTTGATGAATATGTTTCAGGTTGTCCTCCAAGACCAGAAGCAGTACTTGATGCAATTATAAGTATACAGAAAAAAGCTCAAAATGAATCTATTATTGTAGATAGAGTAAAAAAGTTCAAAGGAATCCTTGATGCTTAAACCAGATATGTTAATTTCACAAAATGAAATTAAATCAACTATCAAAAGATTAAAAGATGAAGAAGGATATAACTTACTTCTTGACATTACTGCAATTGATTATTTAAAATATCCAGATGTAACTCCTTCAAGATTTGGACTTATCTACATATTAAGAGATAAAACTTTCAAAAAACAAATTGTAATTAAAGCTTATGTTGCTGATAACAACTTAAATGTTGATACTATTAGTGATTTATATGAAGCTGCAAACTGGGCTGAGAGAGAAACTTTTGATCAATATGGTATTAACTTCATTGGTCATCCAAATATGAAAAGAGTTTTAAACCACCATCAATTTGTTGGATATCCATTAAGAAAAGATTACAATATTACTGATGGACAAATTTGTACTGAAACTGAAGATTTGATGGATGAAATGGTTCCATTACTAAAATCAAAAGGTTATAGTCAAGATGATTTAGAAGAGTTGATGTTATTAAATGTAGGTCCATCACACCCCGCTTCTCATGGTACAATTAGAAACTTTGTTGCAATGGAAGGGGAAACAATAACTGCCTGTGTTACAGAGATTGGTTATTTACATAGAGGTTTTGAAAAAGCCTGTGAAACACATAACTACTCTCAAGTTATTCCATATACTGATAGACTTAATTACTGTAGTGCTATTTTAAATAATATTGGATATGCAAAAGCAGTTGAGGATATGTTAAAAATAGACATTACTCCAAGAGCTAAAATGATTAGAATCGTTATTGGGGAACTAAGTAGAATAACTGACCACCTTGTTTGTAATGCAGCAAATATGGTTGATATGGGTGGTTTAACAAACTATTGGTATCTTTTTGCTCCAAGAGACAAAGCTTATGATATTTTATCAAAACTAACTGGTGCTAGATTAACTAACTCTTATACTAGAATTGGTGGTTTAGAGTTTGACTTGTATGATGGGTTTGAAAAAGATTTAAATGAAGTTTTAAGAGATGTTGAAAAAGCTATTGAAGATGCTTTATCATTAGTTGAAAGAAATAGAATATTCCAAGATAGAACACAAGATGTTGGTATTATAAATGCAGAATTTGCTTTAAATGCTGGAATTACAGGTCCTAACTTAAGAGCAACTGGTGTTGCTTTTGACTTAAGAAAAGACAAACCTTACTATGGTTATGAAAACTTTGACTTTGATGTTGTAGTTGGTTCTCATGGTGATGTTTATGATAGATTTATGTGTAGATTTGAAGAGATGAAACAATCTATTAGAATCATTGAACAAGCAATGAAAGAGATGCCAGATGGTCCTATTAATGTAGGAGCTCCAGGAATATTCTTACCAGCCAAAAAAGATGTTTATGGAAATATCGAAGGTTTAATGAATCAATTCAAACTTACATTTGAAGGTATTAAAGTTCCAAAAGGTGAATACTATGGATTTACTGAAGGTGGAAATGGTGAGTTAGGCTTCCACATTACAAGTGATGGAACAGGAACACCATATAAAGTAAAATGTAGACCACCTAGTTTCTATTCACTTGCAGCTTATGCAAAAATTGTAGAAAATTCAATGTTAGCTGATGCAGTTATTACAATGGCATCAATGAACTTTATTGCAGGGGAGTTTGATAGATAATGGCAAAATTTCAATACACAAAAGAAAATGAAGAAAAATTCCAAATAACAGCTAAAAAATACCCAAAAATAGATGCTATGTTATTACCAGCTTTATGGTTAGTACAAGAGCAAGAGGGATGGGTAAGCCCAGAAGCCATGATTTTTGTAGCTGATAAAATTGGAAAACAACCAATTGAAGTTTATGAATTCGCAACATTTTATACAATGTTCAACTTAAAACCTATTGGAACATATCATATTGAGTTATGTAAAACTCTATCATGTATGTTAATGGGTGCAAATAATCTTAAAAAATTTATAAAAGATACAATTGGAATCGAACCAGGTCAAACTTCTGCAGATGGAAAATTTCACTTAAGTGAAGTTGAATGTTTAGGAGCTTGTGGTGGTGCACCAATGTTTGCTTTAAATGGTCAATACCATGAAAATCAAACAGTTGAATCTCTTAAAAATCTTATAGAGGAGTGTAAATAATGGCTGCAAATGATATGATTGTAAAAATTGTAAGTAAAAATTTTGACATTCCTGATTCTCATAAATTAGATGTTGCACTAAAAAATGGAAGATATACTTCTATTGAAAAACTATTTACTATGGCTCCTGAAGATGTTACAGAAGAAGTTTGTAAAAGTGGGCTAAGAGGAAAAGGTGGTGGTGGTGCAGCTTGTGGGCCTAAGTGGAAACTTATGCCACCAGTTGATGAAAGACCTAGATACTTAATCGTAAATGGAGATGAATCAGAACCAGGAACTTTCAAAGATAGACAAATATTTCAATATGATCCACACCTTTTAATAGAAGGTATTATTTGCTCTTGTTATGCAATAGGTGCACATGACGCTTATATTTACATTAGAGGTGAATATAAATGGTTTATCGATAGATTAGATGCAGCTATTGAAGAAGCTTATGCAGCTGGAATTATTGGGGATAAAATTATGGGTAAACATGATTTTAGAGTTGATATTACAGTTCATAGAGGTGGTGGAGCATATATTTGTGGTGAAAAGTCTGCACTTATTGAATCTCTTGAGGGTAAAAGAGGACATCCAAGACTTAAGCCACATGGTAAAGAGTGTGAATGGTTCTATGATATGCCAGCAACTGTAAATAATGTTGAAACAATTGCATCAGTTCCAAATATTGTTGAAAATGGTTTTGAATCATATACAAAATATGGGACCCAAAAAGCTCCAGGAACTATGCTATTTGCGATGAGTGGTCCAGTTAAAAATCCAGGTGTTTATGAATTACAATATGGTTGTAAAATGACTGATGTAATTAATGAAATTGGTGGAGGAATGCAAGATGGACTTAAATTAAAAGC
Source organism: Arcobacter sp. F2176 (assembly GCF_004116465.1). Taxonomy (NCBI): domain Bacteria; kingdom Pseudomonadati; phylum Campylobacterota; class Epsilonproteobacteria; order Campylobacterales; family Arcobacteraceae; genus Arcobacter; species Arcobacter sp. F2176. The sequence continues at coordinate 276,114 of NZ_PDJV01000002.1, read as the reverse complement.
CGTAATCCCAGGTGGAGCTTCTTGTCCTATTTTAACTGCTGATGATGTTGAAAAAGCATATTTAGATTATGAATCTATGTGGGAAATTGGTTCAACTTTAGGAACAGGTGGAATGATGATAATTCCAGAAGGTGTTTCTATGGTTGATGTTGCTAAAAATCTAATTGAGTTTTATCACCATGAGTCTTGCGGTCAGTGTACTCCTTGTAGAGAAGGAACTGGTTGGATTGATAAAATTTTAAAAGAATTAATAGAAGGTGTTGCAAAAGAAGATGATATAGAAACACTTTTAGAAGTATGTGACACAATGAATGGAAAAACCATTTGTGTTTTTGCACCAGCTGTAAAAGATATTATTAAAAGTATTGTTGAAAAATATAAACATGAATTTCTTGAATTAATTGAAAATAAACTATAAGGAAAATAGATGGCAAAAGATACATTTACATTAACAGACAATAGAAGTGGTAAAGCTTATGAGTACAATATTATAGATGGTACAAGAGGCCCAAGTGTTGTTGATATTAGAACATTTTACAAAGATACTGGAATGTTTACTTATGATCCTGGTTATACATCAACTGCATCTTGTGATTCAAAAATCACATTCATAGATGGTGAAAATTCTGAATTAAGATATAGAGGATATGATATTGCTGATTTAGCTGGTAAACACTCATTTTTAGATGTTTCTTATTTACTTATGAGGGGTCAACTTCCAACAGAAGAAGCTTCAAGAAACTTTGATTTAGAAATTAGACATAGATCATTTTTAAATGAAGGTATTATTAGATTATTTGATGCCTTACCTGATGGTGCTCACCCAATGGCAACTATGGGAGCGGCAACTATGGCATTAGCAGCATTTTATAAAGATCACTTACATTTAGAAGATGAAGAACAATTTAAAATGATGAGAAGAAGAATCTTAGCTAAAATGCCTACAATTGCTGCAATGGCTTATAGAAATTCTATTGGTACACCACTTATTTATCCAGATGTGGATAAATATTTCACTGAAAACTTCTTATATATGTTAAGAGCATATCCAGGTGGAAAGATGAAATACCTAGGAAATGGTAAAAGCCAAGAGATAAGACAAGTAGAAGTAGATGCTCTTGATGCTATTTTTACTTTACATGCTGACCATGAGCAAAATGCCTCTACAACAACTGTAAGAAATGTTGGTTCTACTGAAGCTCACCCTTATGTTGCAATTGCTTCTGGTATTTCTGCTTTATGGGGTTCTGCACATGGTGGAGCAAATGAAAAAGTTATGGATCAATTAAAAATGATAGGTGATGTTAAAAATGTACCTTCTTATATTGCTAAAGCAAAAGATAAAAATGATCCATTTAGATTGATGGGATTTGGGCATAGAGTTTATAAAAATAGAGACCCAAGAGCTGAAGCATTAAAAGGATTACAAGATAAATTAAGAGAAGAGTTAAATCTTGATTCTAAATTACTTGATATCGCAGCAGCAGTAGAAGAAGCAGCATTAAGTGATGATTATTTTATCCAAAGAGGATTATATCCAAATATTGATTTCTATTCAGGAGTTATTTTAACTGCTCTTAGAATTCCAATTGCAATGTTTACACCAATCTTTGTTATTGGTAGAACACCAGGATGGTTAGCACAATGGTCAGAATTAAAACATGATAAAACTGCAAAAATTGCAAGACCTAGACAGTTATATACTGGAAAATAATTAATACAACAAAATTTTAAAGAGGATTTATTAAATGAGCGAAATGGTAAAACTGATAATCAATGATCAGGAGATGGAGGCAGAAAAAGGAAGTCTCTTAATTGATAAATTATTAGATGAAGATATACATATTCCTCATTTTTGTTATCACAAAGCATTGGGGAAAGATGGAAACTGTAGAATGTGTATGGTTGAAATCGCTGGACAAAAAAGACCCCAAATTGCCTGTGATACTCCTGTAAAAGAAGGTATGGTAGTTAGTACAACAAGTGATAATATTATGGCTGTGAGAAGAGATATCTTAGAGTTAGAACTAATCAATCACCCTATTGACTGTCCTACCTGTGATCAAGCAGGAGAGTGTAAACTACAAGATTTTTACATGGAATCAGGTTTTTATGAATCTAGAATAAATGTTGAAGAAAAAAATCATGCAAGAAAAAGAGAAGACTTAGGTTCTAATGTAATGCTAGACCAAGAAAGATGTGTTCTTTGTACTAGATGTGTTAGATTTTGTTCAGACATAACAGGAACAAATGAGTTAGGTGTTATCAATAGAGCTGACCATTCAGTTATTGGTACATTCCCAGGAAGACCACTTAGTAATCCTTATGCTATGAATGTAGTAGATTTATGTCCTGTAGGTGCTTTAACTTCAAAAGACTTTAGATTCAAACAAAGAGTTTGGTTTATGGAGACATTTAATTCTATTTGTAATGGTTGTTCAAAAGGATGTAATATCTTTGTTGACCATAGAAAAGAAAAGTATGAAGATGACAAAATATTCAGATTTAGACCTAGACTTAATAATGATGTTAATGGTTATTTCATGTGTGATTACGGTAGATTATCATATAAAAATGAAGAAGAAAATAGATTAGAAAAAGCAATAGTAAATGGTAAAGAAGATACTACAAGTAATGCAATAGCTGCTTTATATACAGAAGTTGCAAAAAATAACAATGCCTTATTTCTTGTAAGTCCAAACTTATGTTTAGAAGAATTACAAAATGTAAAAGCATTTGCAGATGCTGTAAAAGCGAATATTTCTGGATATTCACCACAATACATAGATGAAACTTTTGGTGATGATTATTTGAAAAAGAATGACAAAAGTGCAAATAGAGCCTCTTTTAAAGAAGTAGGTATATCTGAAGATGAGTCTTCATTTAAAACTTATTTTGATGCAGCATCACTTATAGTAGTTTTTGATAATAACTATTTTGATGATAATATTGAGTTACTAACAGGTAAAAAAGTTATTTCTTGTTTTTCTCACAATGCTAAAACTATTGAGAAGTCAGATGTTGCTATTCCAACTGCATCATTTTATGAAAAAAGTGGAACTTACATAAATATTGATGGAATAAAACAAAAAACTGTTTCAGGTATGAAAAGAAATAATCAAGCAAAAACAATATCATCAATAGTTGAAACTATTAAAACTATGATAGAAAAAGGAAATATATGAATACAGCATCAATAATTGTTATTATAGTAAATATTCTTTTAGCTGTAGTACTAGCAGTTGGTTTAACACCTGTGTTTGTATGGTGGGAGAGAAGAATAGCTGGATTTATCCAAGATAGATCAGGACCAAATAGATGTCATATTGGACCAATGAGACTAGGTGGATTAATACAAAGTTTAGCAGATATGCTAAAACTTGTATTTAAAGAAGACTTTACACCAGGACATATTAAATATAAATTTATGTTTACTATTGCTCCTTCAATAGTATTTGTTTGTTATTTCCTAACATTTGCAGTTATTCCTTTTGCAGATAATGTTGTAATTGATGGTCAAAGCCATTCAATGCAAGCCCTACCAATGCAATTAGGTATTATGTGGTTCTTAGCATATGCTGGATTATCTGTATACGGAATCATTTTAGGTGGTTATGCATCAGGAAGTAAATATGGTCTTTTAGGTGCAATTAGAGCATCAGCTCAAGTTATCTCTTATGAAGCATCAATGGCATTAGCTTTAATCTCTATGCTACTAACTTACGGTTCTATTCACTTAAATGACATTGTACATTTTCAAGGTGGAACTTTTTGGGAAATAATTCCTTCATGGGGTGCATTTATGCAACCACTTGCTGCTATTATTTTTATTGTTTGTGCTTTTGCAGAGACAAATAGAACTCCTTTTGATATTGCAGAAGGTGAATCAGAAATTGTTGCAGGTTATCATACAGAATATAGTGCAATGAGATTTGGACTTTTCCAAGTATCAGAATTCGCTGCTATGGCTGGAGCATCAGCTATTATTGTGACACTATTCTTTGGTGGATATCAAATACCTTGGTTAGATACACAAACATTAAAAGCCAATATTGACATTGTAATTATTGTACTTATGGCTTTATTACCTATTAAAATTTATATCTTTACTAAATGGATTAAGAAAAATAATAACTGGTATGATAAAAAAGATATTAGAGCAAAAGAAACAGGTATTTTAGTAAAAGCGTTTTGGACTATAGGTATAGTTTCATTTATAGCCTTAGGTGCTTTATTAGCTACAGGTTTAGGTGAAAATGGTTCAAGTATTGCAGTTGCTGTTATTCAAGTAGTAACTTTCTTAGTAAAATTCCTAATGATGGTATTTGTATTTATGTGGGTTAGATGGACTTTATTAAGATTTAGATATGACCAATTACAAATGTTAGGATGGAAAGTTTTACTACCATTATCACTATTAAATATTATTATAACTGCTTCAGTTATAGTTTTGACAGGAATGTAAGATGGGTATTAAAATAATAAAAAGACAGGGTCAAACTTTTAAAGATAAGCTTTTCATACCAGCTATTATGGGTGGTATGAAAACAACTTTTGGTCACTTTACAAAGAATTTAAAAGATGTTTCAAATTTAAAAACAATTCAGTATCCAGAAGAACAACCAACAGATGTAGCAACAAATGAAAGATACAGAGGGGTTCATAGACTTACAAAATGGGAAGATGAATCTGAAAAATGTGTTGCATGTTATATGTGTGCAACTGCATGTCCAGCTGAATGTATTTTTATTGATGCTGAGGAAAGATTTGATGGCAAAGCTGAAAAAAGACCAAAAGAGTTTAAAATAGATCTTTTAGAGTGTGTATATTGTGGATATTGTGTTGAAGCTTGTCCATGTGATGCAATTAGAATGGATACAGGTATTTTAAGTTTTACAGGAAGTTCAAGAGAGGAATTTGTTGTAGATAAAAAATACTTAATGAATAACGAAAGAGCAAAGGATTTATCAAATGACTGATATTTTATTTATTGGTTTAAGTTTTATGGCAATAGCTGGTGGAATCACTATGCTAACACATAAACAACCTATGTATGCAGCACTTGGATTATTAATATCTATTTTATCTGTATCTGGACTTTTTGCATTGTTAAGTGCAACTTTCCTTTTCATGGTACAAATAATAGTTTATGCAGGTGCAATTATGACTCTTCTTTTATTTATCTTAATGTTTTTAAATATTGATGAGCATGATTTACCAAAAGAGCCTAAAAAAGTTAGAAATATTATTATAGGTGCGATTGTTATGTTGCCATTGAATGTTGTAATATTAACAGCTGTATCTGCACTACCAAAAAAGGACATGAGTATTATTGAGACAAATTTTGGTGGAATAAAAGAGATTGGAATGCTTTTATACCAAAATTGGTTAATCTCATTTGAGTTGATTTCAATACTACTTTTAGTTGCATTAGTTGGTGCTATTGTATTAGCTAAAAGAAAAAAAACTAGAGGAATACAATCATGATATCACTAACATCATATGCATTTGTTTCAATGATGCTTTTTTCAATTGGCGCAATTGGAGTTATTGCAAGAAGAAATATTTTTGTAATATATATGTCAATAGAACTTATGTTAAATGGAATAAATCTATTTTTAGTTACTTTTGCTAGATACCATTTCAATATGGATCCACAAGTAATTACAGTAATGGTTATAGCAATTGCTGCTGCTGAAGCTGCCATTTTCTTATCAGTAATAATTCTTTTATTTAGAACAAAAAGATCATTAGATACTGATTTATTTACAGCACTTAAACAAGGAGAAAAATAATGCATACAGATTTATTAGTATGGATAATATTAGCTCCATTACTTGGTGCTATATTAAATGGTGGATTCTACTTTTATAATATAAAGAAAAGAGCCCTACCACAAAGATTATTTTCATTAATAGGTACAATCGCTCCAATCATTGGTTTTATTTTTACTTTAATAATCTTTATAAATATGGTTAACAATAATGCTACTTATCATCAAACTATCTTTACATGGTTAGAAGTAGATAAGTTAACTATTGAAATGAAATTTTTAGGTGATAATCTATCGATCTTTATGGCTATGTTCGTAACTTTTGTTGGTTCTTTAATTCACATTTATGCAGTTGGTTATATGCACAAAGATGAAGGTTTTGGTAAGTTTTTTGCATATTTTAACCTTTTCTTAGCATCAATGCTAATTCTAGTACTTGCTGACAATCCAATTATTTTATTCATTGGATGGGAAGGTGTTGGAGTTTGTTCATACCTATTAATTAAATTTTACTATGGTAACAAAGAGAATGTTCTTGCAGCAAATAAAGCATTTATTGTAAATAGAGTTGGTGACTTCGGATTTATATTAGGTGTTATTACACTATTTTTTGCAATTGGACAAGGAAATTTATCATTTACTTCAATAGAAGCAAACTTAGGTAATGCCTCAACTGAACTACTTATTCTTTCTGGTTTCTTATTATTTGTGGGAGCTATGGGTAAATCAGCACAGATTCCATTATATACATGGCTTCCAGATGCAATGGCAGGTCCTACTCCAATTTCAGCACTTATACATGCTGCTACAATGGTAACAGCTGGTGTTTATATGGTTGCAAGATTCCATTTCCTTTATGAAGGTATTGAAGGTGTTGGTACATTTATTGCTTATATTGGGGCTTTTTCAGCTCTATTTGCTGCTATCATTGCAACTAAACAACAAGATATTAAAAAGATACTTGCATACTCAACTATGTCACAACTTGGATATATGTTTATAGGTGTTGGATTAGGTTTTTATTCAACAGGATTATTTCATGTATTTACACATGCTTTCTTCAAAGCAATGTTATTCATGGCAGCAGGTGGTATGATTATGGCTCAACACCATGAGCAAAATATCTTCAAAATGGCACAACATAGAGTTAGTACTCCTATTGTTGGCTTTTGTATGTTAGTTGGTGTTATTGCAATTTCAGGAATTCCTCCATTTTCTGGTTTCTTTTCAAAAGATGCAATTTTAGGTGCAGCATTTCATGAAGGTCAATATGGGATTTGGGCAATTGGAATGTTTACAGCATTTTTAACAGCATTTTATATGTTTAGATTATATTTTATTCTTTTTGTTGCTCCAAATAAAAACAATACCAATCAATATGTTTATACGTCTAAGACAATAACCTTACCATTGTTAGTTTTAGCAGTTGGTGCTATATCTGCTGGGTTCTTAAACTTACCAGAAGTTTTAGGTGGTCATCACATGGTTGATACATGGCTTGCACAACTTGATTCAAAAGAGTTACATATGAGTCACAGCACAGAATATATTTTAATGGTAGTATCTGTTTTATTTGCAGTTGCTGGAATATATACAGCATATAAAAAATATGCAAACTTTGATATATATAATCCTGAAAGTGAACAAGGACTTGTTGCTAATAAATTCTATGTTGATGAAATATATAACGCAGTATTTGTTCAAAGTGCAAAAAAATTATCAACTTTTATTGATAAAGTAGTAGATGAAAAAATCATTGATAACTTCATCATGGGAAGTTGTAACCAGTTTATCAACCTTGGTAAAGTAGTTGGTAGGCTTCAAAATGCAAATGTAAGATTTTATGGTCTATTCATGCTTGTTGGCATGAGTGCAATCTTCATTTATTTATTTATTTCGTTAGGATTGTAGTATGAGTGCAGAAAGTTTATCATTTATTATATTTTTACCAGCAATTGTTGCCTTTGGTTTGATGATTACAACAGCAAATGTGGAAGCAGTTAGAAATATAGCATTTTTAACTACTACTGTTGTATTAGCATTAGTTTTAAAAATCTATATCAACTTTGACCCAAATGCTGGAATGCAATTTGTCACAAATGCACCTTGGATTCAAACTTACGGTATAAATTATTATGTCGGAGTTGATGGTTTTTCTTTAACTATTTTAATGCTTATTGCTATTTTAATTCCTACTTCATATTTACTATTATGGGAAGGTAGAACAAAAGGTTATTGGATTAATATGCTACTTGTACAAACAGGTGTTACAGGTGCATTATTATCTTTAGATGTTATTTTATTCTACTTCTTCTGGGAAGTTATGTTATTGCCAGTATTCTTAATGATTGGTATTGATGGTTTTGGGGATAAAGTATTTACAACTATTAAAGTTACTATTTATACAATGGCTGGTTCATTGTTGATGTTTATTGGTATTATTTACCTTGGTGTTACATTTTTTAACGAGTTTGGTTTTTGGTCTTTCCAATACAATGATTTTACAAAAATTACAACCTTGTCTTATCATGAGCAAGTATACTTATTTTTAACATTTGTTATTGCTTTTGGTATTAAAATTCCAATTTTCCCATTACATACTTGGATTATGGATACATATAAAAATGCTCCTACTGGTGCTGTTTTCTTATTATCTTCAATCATGGCAAAACTTGGAGTTTATGCAATCGTTAGATTTATGATTCCAATATTTCCAGAAATTTATATTGAATACTCTACTTGGTTTGTATTTATTGGATTATTTGGTTTAGTTTATTTTGGAATCGCAGCACTAATGCAAAATGACATTAAAAGAATGTTTGCATATTCATCGGCATCTCACTTAAGTTTTATAGCAGCAGGTATATTTTCATTAAATGCTTACGGTATTAATGGAGCATTATATTTAATCATTGCTCATGCAATTGCAACAGGTGCTTTATTTTTACTTGTTGGTATTTTACATGATGAATCTAAATTTAAAACTATTAGTGACTTAGGTGGAATTGCAAAAGTTGCTCCAATATTTACTTTCATATTTGCAATCATGTTATTTGCAAATATTGGATTACCTGGAACAAATGGATTTGTTTCAGAATTATTAATCATTTTTGGAATTTATGAATTTAATCATACATTAGGTTATATCTCAGCTCTTACAGTTATCATTGGTGCTTCATATATGTTATGGATGTTCCAAAGAGCTATTTTACAAGATAGAGTTGGAGAACCAAGAAAAATGAGAGACCTTAAAATAAAAGAGATTATCGGTTTAGCACCATGGATAATCTTAGTATTTCTAATGGGTGTTTACCCAGAACCATTCATTGATAAGTTTGAGCCAACTGTAACTCACTTTTTAAATGACATATTAAAAATTGGAGTGATGAGATAATGACTGAATTCTTATATCTAGTACCCCTTCTAACCGTACTTGTAGGTGCTCTTGTATTGATGTTTATGAGTATGTATGACAAGTTTACACTTAAGCATTTTATTACGACTACATCAATATTTTTGATAATTGCCTTAGGTTTTTCTGTTGCAGAATTTGGTGATCTTTTTTCTGTTAAACCATATAATCAATTATTTAATAATGCTTTAGTTTTTGATACATATGCAAACTTTTTTGGTGTATTATTGATTTTTGGTACATTACTTATTGTACTAATTGGTGAACATTACTTTTATGAACATTCATATTTTAAAGGTGAGTTTTTTTCAGTATTGATGTTTGCTCTATTTGGAATGATGTTAATTGCTAATTCAAACGAGCTAATTACTGCTTATATTTCACTAGAAATTGCATCATTTGCAATATACATATTAGTTGGTTTCCAAAGTGAAGATGCTAAAAGAGTTGAAGCTATGTTTAAATACTTAGTTTTGGGTTCATTTATTGGTGCATTTTTCCTATTAGGAACAGTATTAATTTATGGTGTAAGTGGAAGTACAAACTTAAATGATATTTCAACTTATATTACAACACATAGTGGAAGCGATTTAAATCTTATTTATATTGGTATAACACTATTATTATTTACTTTCCTTTTCAAAATTGCAGCTTTCCCATTCCAATCTTGGGTTTTAGATGTATATAGAGGTGCTCCAATGCTAGTAACTGCATATATGGCATCTACATTTAAAGTAGCAATATTCTCACTATTTTTAAGAGCATATTTACAAACATTCTCAACTATTCAAAATTTTTGGGATCCTATTTTATATGTACTTATTATATTTACACTTGCTTATGGTACATGGATTGCAATTACTCAAAAAATTATTAAAAGAATGCTTGCTGCATCTTCAATAGTTCATACAGGATATATCTTATTAGGATTTATATCTTTAGGACAAAATATTGACAATGCTTATGCAATTATGTTCTATTTAATATCTTATTTATTAACTGCAATTGGTGCATTTGGACTTATTTCTCATATTATTTCTGAGACAAAAGTTAGAGTAACATATGAAGATTTTAAAGGGTTAGCACATGAAAGACCTTTCTTAGCAGCTGCTATGACTATTTTCTTATTTTCTTTAGCAGGTATTCCTTCTACAATTGGATTTATTGGAAAATTTTATATCTTTACAGAAGCCATTAATTCAGGATATGCAAGTTTAACAATAGTTGCAATTATTGCAACTATCATTTCTGTTTACTACTACTTTAGATTAATTGCTATGATGTATTTTTATCCAGCAACTGATGCTTGTACAAGTGAAGGATTCAATGATAAAAGGATATCTACATATATTGTAGCGTTTTTGGCTGCTTTAGTTGTATGGGGTGGTATAGGTTCTGCTATAGTATTTTTCATTCCTGCACCAAATATTGATGCAATAATAGAGGTTTCAAAATTAGCAATTGAATCTTTGTTTCTAAAGTAAACACTGTCAATAAATTACTATATTAGTATTAAAAATTATTTTTTTAGTACTAATTTTTTAAAGGTCGATTTTATCGACCTTTTTTTTAAGGCAAAAATTATTAAAGATAATTTAAGATAGAATTAATTGAATTTTTAAAATTCTATTCAAGATTATCTTCGCTATAATGATGCTATGTTTTAAAAGGAATTTTTTGTTTGAAATATTCCATCATAAATTAAACACAAAGGATTGATAATGAGTGACCTAATAGAAGGTTATTTAGGCAAAACAGTTGAAGGGAAGAAAAGTAGAACTCCTGCAAAATTAGATTATTTGCAAAGTGCGACGGGATTATTCCTTGGTCTATTTATGTGGGGACATATGCTATTTGTCTCAACAATTTTAGTCAGTAAAGATTTTATGTATTCAGTTACAAAATTCTTTGAAGCTAGTTTTATTTTCAATGAGGGGCAACCTATAATTGTTTCTGCAATTGCATTTTTTGTATTTGTAGTATTTATTTCACATGCTGCAATGGGTATGAGAAAATTACCAGCTAATTTCAAACAATATCAAGTGATGAAAGCACATGCAAATAGCATGGCTCATGAAGATACAAAATTGTGGTTTGTTCAAGCATTTACTGGTTTTGCAATGTTCTTTTTAGGTTCAGTTCACTTATATATTATTATGACTCAAGCAGATGCAATCGGACCATATGCAAGTGCAGATAGAGTTTGGTCTAACTGGATGTGGCCTTTATATATTCTTTTACTATTAGCAGTTGAATTCCATGGAACTATTGGATTATATAGACTTGCTGTTAAATGGGGATGGTTTGACGGTAAAGATCCAAAAGCTTCAAGAAAAAAATTAAAAGCTTATAAAAAAATTCTTACAGTGTTCTTTTTAGTTTTAGGTTTCGCTACATTAGCAGCTTATATGAAAATTGGTATGGATCACGCAGCTGCAGGAAAAGTTGGGGAAAGATATACTCCAACAGCACAAGTAATGGAATATAAAATAAATAATGGGAGAGTGGCATAATGAAAATTAATTATTGTGATGCATTAGTTATTGGTGGTGGTTTAGCAGGTTTAAGAGCTGCAGTTGCTGCACAAAAAAAAGGCTTAAATACAGTAGTTTTATCACTTGTTCCAGTTAAAAGATCACATAGTGCTGCTGCACAAGGTGGTATGCAGGCATCTTTAGGTAACTCTAAAATGAGTGATGGGGATAATGAAGATTTACACTTTGCAGATACTGTAAAAGGTTCGGATTGGGGATGTGACCAAGAAGTTGCAAGAATGTTTGTAAATACTGCACCAAAAGCTATTAGAGAATTAGCTGGTTGGGGTGTGCCTTGGACAAGAGTTAGAGAAGGTGCAAGAGAAGCAGTTATCAATGCTAAAAAAACAACAATTACTGAAGATGCTGATAGACATGGATTAATTACATCAAGAGACTTTGGTGGAACTAAAAAATGGAGAACATGTTATACAGCTGATGCAACAGGACATACAATGTTATTTGGTGTTGCAAATGAAGCTTTAAAACATGAAGTTGATATTAGAGATAGAAAAGAAGCTGTATCAATTATACATGAAGATGGAAGATGTTATGGTGCTATTGTAAGAGATTTGATTTCTGGAGAATTAGAAGCTTATGTTGCTAAAGGAACATGTATCGCAACAGGTGGATATGGAAGAGTATTTAAACAAACAACTAATGCAGTTATTTGTGAAGGTATTGGTGCTGCTATTGCACTTGAAACAGGAATTGCAACTCTAGGAAATATGGAAGCTGTTCAATTTCACCCAACTCCAATTGTACCATCAGGTATTTTATTAACTGAAGGGTGTAGAGGTGATGGTGGAATTTTAAGAGATGTAGATGGACATAGATTTATGCCAGATTACGAACCTGAGAAAAAAGAACTTGCATCAAGAGATGTTGTTTCAAGAAGAATGATTGAACATATTAGAAATGGTAAAGGTGTACCTTCTCCATATGGTGATCATATTTGGTTAGATATCTCTATTCTTGGTCGTGAACACATTGAGAAAAACTTAAGAGATGTGCAAGAAATTTGTCAAATCTTTAATGGTATTGATCCAGCTGATGAAGGTCCAAAAGGTTGGGCTCCAGTTTTACCTATGCAACATTACTCAATGGGTGGAATTAGAACAAAACCAACTGGTGAATCACAAACATTAAAAGGTCTATTTGCTTGTGGTGAAGCTGCTTGTTGGGATATGCATGGATTCAATAGACTTGGAGGAAATTCTGTTTCTGAAACAGTTGTTGCTGGTATGATTATTGGTAATTATTTTGCTGATTTCTGTTTAGAAAATGATGTAACAATTGGTACTAAAACAGTTCAAAAATTCCTTGATGAAGAAGATGCATATTTAAATGAGATTTTATCTTACAATGGAAATGAAGATATATTTAGAATCAAAAATAGAATGCAAAATCTAATGGATCAAAAAGTAGGTATCTTTAGAGATGGACCTCACTTAGAAGAAGCTGTTAATGAATTAAAAGAATTATTAGTTAAAACTAAACAAATTACTGTTAAATCAAAAGAAAGAGTTGGAAATCCAGAACTTGAAGAAGCTTATAGAGTTCCAAAAATGTTAAAAATTGCATTATGTGTTGCTAAAGGCGCTAGAGATAGAACTGAATCAAGAGGGGCACATTATAGAGAAGATTATTTAAAAAGAGATGATGCGAACTGGTTAAATAGAACATTAACTTCTTGGCCAGATAAAAATGCAATCGAACCAGAAATCACTTATGAGCCATTAGACATTATGAAGATGGAAATGCCTCCAGCATTTAGAGGTTATGGTGCTAAAGGGATGATTATTGAAAATGATTTATCTGCAAAAAGACAAGCCCAAGTTGATGAAATAACTGAAAAAATGCAAGCAGAAGGTAAAGATAGACATGAGCTACAACATGCACTTATGCCATTTGAATTACCAATGAATTATAAAGAAAAAAATGAAAGAGTAGGAGATAAATAATGAGTGACCACAAAGGTAGAGAAGTTACTATAAAAGTACTTAAATTTAATCCAAGAAGTAAAATTTCTAAACCTCATTATGTAGAGTATAAATTAGAAGAGACACCAGGTATGACTCTTTTTATTGCACTAATGAAAATTAGAGAAGAGCATGATGCAGATTTATCTTTTGACTTCGTTTGTAGAGCTGGTATTTGTGGATCTTGTGGAATGGTAGTTAATGGAAAACCTGCACTTGCGTGTAGAACACTAATTGCTAATTATCCAGATGGAGTTATTACTTTACTTCCAATGCCTGCATTCGAACTAATTAAAGATTTATCAGTTAATACAGGTAAATGGATGGATGCAATGTCTAATAGAGTTGAATCATGGATTCATACAAATCATAAACCAGACATCACAAAAATCGAAGAAAAAATTGACCCAGATATTGCAGATCAAACATTTGAATTAGATAGATGTATTGAGTGTGGAATTTGTGTTGCTTCTTGCGGAACAATGTTAATGAGACCTGATTTTGTTGGTCCTGTTGGATTAAATAGAATTGCAAGATTTGAAGTTGATCCTCATGACAATAGAACTGCTGAAGATTTTTATGAATTAGTTGGTGATGATAATGGAATCTTTGGTTGTATGTCATTAATGGCATGTGAAGATCATTGTCCAAAACATTTACCATTACAAAATAAAATTGCATATTTACGAAGAAGATTAGTAGCATTAAGATAATTATACAAGAGAGTTTTCTCTTGTATAAATAAAAAGTATAAAAAGTTAATTATCCTATGGGTAATTAACTTTTTGTATTTTAGGGGTATTAAAATTAATTTATTTTTTAATTATTTCTCATGTGTACAGAAAAAGCCTTTAATGGAGATTGAATGTCATTAGTTAACGATTATTTTTTGCTTTATCATGGTAAAACTTGTGAGCAGAAAATTACATATGGAACAGAGCACTACAAAAATAGAGATGAGTTTTTTGAAGTAGCAGCATTAGTACTAGCCCCTACAAGAAAAGATTATGAAAAGTATATATCATTAGATAGTTTTAAAAAATTAATTACCCATGTTACAAACAAAAAAGTAAAAAGTTTAGATGAGTTAAATCAACTACAATATTGCATAATAGATTCAATTGAAAATGATACAAAAAACTGTCAAATTGAGAAACTTCATGAGAGTTTAGAGTATCTAAAAAAAGAGCGTATTTTAGACTCTTCAAATTTTAATAAACTAATATCTCTTTTTGATCCTAAAGAACTAGGACTTTGTGATGAAGATTCAAAAGATGATCATATTCAAATTGATGAATCAAAATCATTTAAAGAAATAAAAATTGATTTTGAAAACCTAATAATAGAATTAGAAGAAATTTTTCAATCACAAGAGTATAAAGAAGAATTAGCAAATACAAAAGAATATCTAGAAAATCAGAAGTTCTCAATAGGAATTACAGGTGTTATGAATGCTGGTAAATCTACAATGCTAAATGCTCTAATGGGAAAAGAGATTCTAGGTAGTGCAGTAGTTCCAGAAACAGCAAATTTGACTATTGTAAAGCATGGTACACCAGAAGCAAATGTTTTTTATTGGAATAAAGAAGAGTGGAATAGAATTGAACAATCAGGAAAACAATTAGAGTCAATCAAAGAGTTTGTACATGAAACTAAAAAAATATTTGGTGATGAAATAAATAATTATATACAAGAAGATTCATATAGCGAAAAAGTTGATATTAATAATCTTGCAGCTTATACATCAGCAGAAGCCAGTGGTAAAAAATGTAATTTAGTAAAATATGTTGAACTAAAATCTGATTTAAGATTTTTAGAAGATGGAATAGAAATCGTTGATACTCCAGGATTAGATGACCCTGTAATTCAAAGAGAAGAGATAACAAAAGAGTATTTAAATCAATGTGATTTAATGATTCACTTAATGAATGTATCCCAAAGTGCGACATTAAAAGATGTAGAGTTTATAATAGACGCCCTACTTTATCAAAATATAACAAAACTTTTAATCGTAATAACAAGAGCAGATACTGTTGAAAAAGAGCAATTACAAGAAGTAATAGACTACACAAAAACTTCCATTGAAGCTCAATTAAAAGCTCAAAATAAAGATAGCCAGCTAGATTATATACTTAGAAATATAAAATTTATACCAATTTCTGGAATGATGGCATTGTACCATCGAACAGGAAGAGAAAAGAAAGCATTAGATGCTGGCTTTAAAGTAGAAGATACAGGTATTTTAGACATTGAAAACTATCTTGAAGAAACACTATTTGGTAAAAGCTCCTCAAAAACTGATTTGATAATAAAAGGTATTAAAACTCAACTTAGAAAAACAATAGAAAAAGAGATAAAATCTTTTAATTATGAATTGATTTTATTAGGTAAATCAAAAGAAGAATTAGAAGAAGATTTAAAGGACTTTGCAAAGAAAAAATCTACAAATGAATCAATTTTTGAAGCAATGAATGAAGACATTGTTGTATATAAAAATGATGCCAAAAGTTATATTCTTACCTTAGAAACATTTTTGGAAAATGAGCTTTTAGATTTACAAGAGATTATTAGAAAAAGAGTTTTTTCAGATGTTAAATACTCTTTTGAAAAGACTAAGAAAAGACCAGAGTCAAAAAGAATCAAAAGTATCGTTGAAACAGCTATAAAAGATGGAATTGTAGATGTTATTAGAGACTATAGATACAAATTTATTAAAAAGTCTCAGAATATTGGTGAAGTATTTGAACAAAAATATCAAGAAATGGGATTTACTATTGGGCATAAAAATGAAAATTTTGATGCTAGAGGATTCTTTGAAAATGATTTTAAAACAGGGTTTTTAACATCATCAAATGAGGTATTAATAAATAAAATAACAAATGAAGTTTCAAAAAGTAAAGATTCAA
This sequence comes from Arcobacter sp. F2176, assembly GCF_004116465.1. NCBI lineage: Bacteria > Pseudomonadati > Campylobacterota > Epsilonproteobacteria > Campylobacterales > Arcobacteraceae > Arcobacter > Arcobacter sp. F2176. Next base: position 259,507 of record NZ_PDJV01000002.1, on the reverse strand, counting down.
AACTAGGTGAATTAGATAGAAATTTACAAGAGTTTATAAAAGAAGAGTTTGAACCAATCGAAAAAAATATAAAAGAAAAAGCTCAAAATGTCTCACAAATTTTAATTGATAATTTCTTTACACAAATTTCTGAACCACTTAAAGTTTTTGAGAAAAAATTAATAAAAGATGAAAAAGCTTTACAAGACAGAATCTCTTCATTTGAAGAAAATGACTCACAAAAAGATGAATTAACTATAGAAATTCACAAAAAAGTCAAAAAACTTGAAACATTTAGTAGGGAGCTTAAAGCATGAGTATCTTAAATAGTTTTGTAAAAGAGTACAGCGATAAGTTTTTTGAAAAAGAAGAGGTATTTGAAACTGGATTAGTAGGTGATATAAAAAAAGTAAGTGTAAAGCTTATGGATGAAAAGTTTCACCCATCTTTTCAATTAAAATCTATATTAGATAAACAATTAAGACGAGCAAGATACCCTATGGAAGTTGCAATTACTGGACAATTTTCTTCAGGTAAATCTACATTTTTAAATGCCCTACTTTCAAAAAATATTTTGCCAACAGGAATTACTCCTGTTACTTCAAAAGTTAACTTTTTAAATTATGGAGAAGAGTATAAATTAAAAATAACTTATTACTCAGGTGCTCAAGAATATGCCCCTATTGAAGCAATAGCTGACTTTACAGATCAAAGAAAGAGTGAGATGAGTGAGATCAAGTATCTTACACTTTATGCGCCTATGGACATATTAAAAGATATCTCTTTTGTAGATACTCCAGGACTTAATTCTCAAAGTCAAAGTGATACAGATACCACAAGAAAAGTACTAAGAGATGTGGGTGGTATTATTTGGCTAACACTTATAGATAATGCAGGTAAAAAATCTGAAGCAGAAGTACTAGAAGAGTATATGGAACAATTTAAAAATAAATCTCTATGTGTACTTAATCAAAAAGACAAATTTACCCAAGAACAAATTGAAACTACAACAAAATATGTAAGGGAAAAATTCTCTAAATATTTTGCCCAAGTTACTCCCATCTCAGCTAAAATGGCACTTCAAGCTAGAGCTCATGATAAAGATGTTTTAATGAATGATGAATATGAAAAATTCATCAGTGAATTTAAAAATGATTTAAAAAATAACGAAGTTGAATCTTTAAACTTTTTTGAAAATAAATTTACAGAATATAAAAATAAAATATCAAAAATAAATCTTCAAGACTCAAAAGATAATATAAAACTTCAAGAAGAATCAAATATACAAAAAGTAATCGATTTTATAGAAAATACAATAAGACCTCAAGCCTTAGAATCAAAAGAGTTTGCTATTAAAAGAGACCTTATGGGGATTTGCGATATTTTAGTAAGTGAATATCAAAATATCCTAGGAGTATATGATAATCTAGTAGAAATTCTGAAATCATCAGAAAATGATGTGTTAAATGCCTTAGACAATATTCACAAAAAATACTCTAAAGAGCTATTTGCCATTTACAACTCATTAGAAGCTATTATGGAAAAAATGGCACATGAAACATTTAAAAATATCAAAACAGTAAAAGCAAATAGATACGAAAATAAAACAGGCTTTTTAAATAAAGAAAACTATGCAAAAATAGAATACAATACATATTGGATAGACAGTGATAATGTATATAAAAACCTATTTTATGACGACCAAACAATTGACAAAATGTTTAAAAAATCAATTAAAGATTTAAAACAAATAGAACTAAGTGCAGACGAATCATTTAGAGATGTTTATCGAACAATAAAAAGTAATGTTCACAGATGGCAAGAACCGTATGAATTAATTAAAAAAAATAGAGATGTTGCTTCAGATGTAGAGTTTTCAACAACAAGACACTTTGCAGCAAAAGTTTATGAAAATGTACTAATTTCATACCATAGAGCAATATTAGAAAATATTTCAGCACTTAGAAAAAAGTTTGCATATTTTAATGGTGCCTTATCATATAGCTATATTCAAACGACACAAGCTACTATTGCTCACTTTGAACAACAAATAGCTGAATCAATAATATTATATGAAAAAGAACCAACAAAATTTACAGTATATCATCCAAGAGAAGATGAGATACTAACAAAATTAAAAGCAAATTTTGGATTTGAAAAAATTGAAGACTTTTTAACTTCAAAAAGAAACTATTTATTTAAAATTATAAAATATTCAAAAGAACAATATCTAGAAATAAATGAAGAGAGAATAAACTTTGTTGAATCAAGAAAAGGTGAATATATAGATAAAATCGAGGATTTGAAAAAGATAAAAGATGAAATTTAATAAGTTTTATCTTAAATTTCCAAATTTAGATAGATTTAAGCTAAATACTATTGACAATATTGCATTTTTTTAATATTATTTCAGTCCATTTTGATTGGGGTATCGCCAAGTGGTAAGGCCTCGGCTTTTGGTGCCGATATTCGCAGGTTCGAATCCTGCTACCCCATCCAAATTGTTTTTTTATGTGCGAGTGTGGCGGAATAGGTAGACGCGTGGGACTTAAAATCCCATTCCGGTTTCGGAGTATCGGTTCGATTCCGATCATTCGCACCATAAAAGAGCGGGAGTAGCTCAGTTGGCTAGAGCTTCTGCCTTCCAAGCAGATTGTCGCGAGTTCGAGTCTCGTCTCCCGCTCCACTTTTTATGTAATGACCCGTTAGCTCAGTTGGTAGAGCATCTCACTTTTAATGAGGGGGCCAATGGTTCGAATCCATTACGGGTCACCATTACAATTTTTAATACCGCGGAATAGAGCAGTCCGGTAGCTCGTCGGGCTCATAACCCGAAGGTCGTAGGTTCAAATCCTGCTTCCGCAACCAAAATTTAGCCATAGTGTCAAGGTAGCTCAGCTGGCTAGAGCGCTGGTCTCATAAGCCGGAGGTCGGGAGTTCAAGTCTCCCTCTTGACACCATTTCTAACACACGCTGGTGTAGCTCAGTTGGCTAGAGCAGCTGATTTGTAATCAGCAGGTCGGGGGTTCAACTCCCTTCACCAGCTCCATTTTATAAATTACACACTAATAACAAATATAGAGAGTTGCCAGAGTTGGTCGAATGGACCGGTTTTGAAAACCGGCGAGGTTCACGCCTCCGAGGGTTCGAATCCCTTGCTCTCTGCCACTATTTAATTACTTTCAAAAACTTATCTTCTTTTAAAAATTTTTGTCAGGAAGTTTTATTTCTTTTTTTAAATTAATATTTATCAATTTTACCTTTTAAATTATATTTTATAATTATTGGGTTATTATAAAAATAATAAATTCTATTATTGGGAATTACAATACTATGCTAATAAAACATACATCAACTATAGATAATCTAGAAAGAGATCAAGATATTGAATTTTTCACAACGCTATTAAATAGTATTACGGAATCATATGTTATAAGTCTTGAAGCACCTTGGGGTTCTGGCAAGTCTTTTTTTATTAAATTGTGGGAAACACATTTAATAACTAATTCATATACTTGCATTACATTTAATGCTTGGGAGAATGATTTTACAGAAAATCCATTCTTAACCATTATTGGTGAAATTTCTACAGCTATTGAAAAAAAGAAAAATTTAGAAAATCCAATTCAAAGACGATTTGCAAGAGTAAAAAAACATGCTGCACCAATAGCAAAACATGTAGTTAAACTAGGTGTAAAGTTAACTACTGGAATATCATTAAATTTAGATGATAATGATGTAGAAAAAGATATTGGAGAAAGTATTGGAAATATAACAGCTTCATATGTAGAACAATATCAAGAATCAAAAAAGTCAATTTCTAAATTTAAAGAATCTTTGCAGGAATTTACTAATGACATAAAAGAGTCTACTGAAAAACCTCTTGTGATTTTTATAGATGAATTAGATAGATGTAGACCTGACTATACAATTGGAGTCCTCGAGACAATAAAACATTTTTTTAATACTAAAAATATTATTTTCATACTTGCAGTAGATAGAAAAGCACTAAAGAACTCAGTAGCATCGGTATTTAGCAGTGAAATTAATGTAGATAACTATCTTAGAAAATTTGTAGATATAAGTTTAAATCTTCCAGTAAGAAATATTGCATCATATACGAAAAATATAGCAAATCAAACATTCTCTATAAACTGTGACCGAACTATTAATCTATTTGCAGAAATTTCTGCTTTAAACAATGCAAATCTTAGAACTATAGAACAAACATTATCTTTTTATAAAATGATTATTATCACAAAAAATTATGAAAGTGAATATAAAAGAGAACTTCTAGGTTTTTTAATAGCACTTAAAGTATATTATCCAGAAAAATATCAACAACTAAAAGATAATAAAGTTTTTCAAGTTATAAAAGATATTGCATCTAATACTTCACTAAAAAAACTATTACAGGAAAAAGAAATTATATATGCAATGTTATTTGGTGCAAGTGTACCAAAATCGAAATTTAATAATTTGCGCACAATTTTTAACAATATTTGCTTAAGCCCTGATGAACAAAGAAGATCTATTGTAATGGATTATACTGATATTCCATTTACAGAAGAAACTTTAGAAGAAATTTTAAAAGAATTAGAAATTAAAAAATATAATATTAGAAATAGACTTGATACTGACGGAAAGATATCATTCCTTTTTATTTCAAGACTATCCGAAATATTATCTGATATTGATTTTGTAGAAAATTATTCAACATAAAATATTAAAGAAAAAAAGGTGCCTAAGTTTTTTCTAATAGATTTCTATACAGAAATACCTTTTTTATGACAGTCATAGTCACTATTTAAACATAGCCTAGAGTTCTCTCTTACTTAGATTTTATATCTAAAAAGGTTTAATTTTGAAAATCTCCGAGGGTTCGAATCCCTTGCTCTCTGCCACCCTTTAATTACTTTTTAAAACTTATCTGCTTTTAAACAAAAAATAATAATACTTGGAATATACTTCGCAAAAATAGCAGGACTTTACAAATGAGCGAAGAAATAGAAAACATTGTCACTAAAAAAGATAAAAATTTATTTGAAAGATTTTTTTCAAATATTACAAATTTTGATCGTTTTTTAGATCAAAGAATTGACTTTGTATTATTAAAAATAATCAATATCCTTAGATATGCTTTTATTATTGTTATGATTATGTATCTTGCTGTTTGTCTTATGAGCCTATCACATAAAGTTATTGCTATGACTATTAATCAAGGCGTATTAGACTTTGACTCAATAAAAAATATTTTAACAGATGGTTTATTTATCTTGATTATTTTAGCAATCGTAAAATCTTTTTTTATCAAACATAGTTTTGATTATGCAATTACATTTTTAGAAATAGCTTTTGTTGTTTTGGTTCGAAAACTAATACTACTTCAAACTGAACCATCTGAAACATTTCTTTTACTTGTTTTAGGTTTTACCTCTGCTTTGTTTTTTGTTCTTATAATATATGTGCATCAATACATAAAAAAAGAAAAGGTGGAAAATAAATGATTAATTTAGAATATACAGATATTTTTGATGGTAATAAAATAAAAAAAATACAATTTTCTAAACACTTTATAAAAAGTCCATATAAAGAGAAGTCACTCTTTGCCATTTTAGTTGATGGTAAATCAATGGAGCCAGTTATAAATCACAAGGCAGTAATAATTGCAGACTTATCAAATAAAAAACTTGAAGATTCAAGTATTTATTTAGTCTATTATGAAAATAAGATGTGGGTTAAAAAATATGATATATTAAATAAAATTTTTATCTCTATCAATCCTGATTTCTCTCATTTAGTTTACAAAGAAGAAGATATTCATTTAGTAGCCAAAGTAATACTCACTTTTAGCACATTTTAACCTTCATAAAAAAACTACACAATTTCTTTCAAAATCACTAAGCAATAATACTATGCCATAAATATGCCATTATTTATTTGTACTATTTTTTCAATTAAATATAAAAGGTACAATTATGAAAAAAGTAATTATTATTGGGGCAAGCTACGCGGGTTTATATGCGGCAAAAGAACTTTCAAAGAACAAAAATATTGAGATTTTACTCTTTGATAAAAATGACTATCATTACATGCAAGTGGAAGCTTATGGCTTTGTTGCTACAAAATATGATACTTCAGAGGTAACAATAAGTATAAATAATTTTGTACAAAAGCTAAATTCTAATATCACATTTTACAAAAAAGAAATTCATTCTTTTGATTCAAAAACTAATACTATCACTACAATAGAAAAAAAGACTTTTAATTATGATTATTTAATTATAGCTACAGGTTCTCTCACTAATTTTCCAATTCAAGTTCCAAATATACAAAAATATTCTACAGGAATAAAAACTCTCCAAAGAGCAACTCAAGTAAATAAAATGTATCTAGATATCCTAGAAAAAATAAATATGAGTTCTTCTGATATAGAGGAATATAATATTGTTATTGGTGGAGCTGGACTTTCAGGTGTTGAGATTGCAGCAGAAATGTCAACAGTATTTAAAAATAAGAATATTTCTAAAATAAATATCTCTATTGTTGATGGGATGAATACAGTCCTACCAAATATGAATGAAAGATTAGTTTCAGAATGCCAAAAAAGACTAAAAGAACTAGGTATACAAATATATTTAGGATCTTTTATAAAAGATGTGGATGAAAAAAATATATATTTAGCAAATGATACCCAAATAAAATATGACTATTTCATATTTACAGGTGGAATAAAAGCAATAACAATTGATTCACAAAAAGATTACGAAGTAAATAAACTTAATCAATATATTACGGATGACTACTTACATCTAAAAGGTGAAGATAATATATTTGTAGTTGGAGATGTAGCAGAAGTTACTTATAATAATAAATATTTTGCCCCTACTGCACAATTAGCCATCAGTGCAGGTCATTATGTTGCTTCATATATTCAAAAAGAAATTAATAATTCTCAATACAATATCATGGATACTTTCAAGCCAAAACTAAAAGGTACACTCATATCTCTAGGTGGTAATTATGCCATTGGATTACTATTTAATAAGTACTTTGCAAAAGGATTCTTCATCCATATGTTAAAGCATTTTGTTACAAAACTTCATAGAAATGCACTTTCATAAAATATAAAGTAATGACATAATTTTGTCATTTTTTACAATTATAATCATTTTGGAAAAAGAGAACTGGTATTTTTATAACAAATGTAACTTATAAATTAAAGGAGTATAAATGTCAAAAATAGCTTTTATTGGTTTAGGGAATATGGGTGAACCTATGGCTATAAATTTAATCAAATCTGGACATAAATTGAAAGTATTTGATTTAGCTGCTGAACCATTAAAAAGAACAGAAAAACTTGGTGCAACTATTGCAAAAACTGCAGGGGAATGTGTTGAAGATGCAGAGTTTGTTATTAGTATGTTACCAGCTGGTAAACATGTAGAGGGATTATATTTAGGCGAAACTAATCTATTAGAAAAAGTTTCAAAAGATTGCATTGTAATTGATTGTAGCACTATTGATGTAGCTACAACAAAAAAATTATCACAAGAAGCAAATAAAAAAAATATTAATATCCTTGATGCACCTGTATCAGGTGGTGTAGGTGGAGCAAAAGCTGGAACTTTAAGTTTTATGGTTGGGGGAACTAAACAAAACTTTGAAGTAATTAAAAGTTTATTATCGTGTATGGGTAAAAATATATTTCATGCAGGAGAATCTGGTGCTGGTCAAATGGCAAAAGCTTGTAATAACATGTTATTAGGAATTTTGATGGTGGGAACATCAGAAACTTTACAATTAGGAATTGCAAATGGCTTAGATCCAAAAATTTTATCTGAAATTATGTTAAATAGTAGCGGAAGAAATTGGACCTTAGAAGTTTACAATCCATCACCTAATATATTAGAAAATGTTCCATCAAGTAATAACTATGAAGGGGGATTTGCATTGGATTTAATGTTAAAAGATATGAATTTAGCTATGCAAGCTAGTTCTGAAAGTAAATCAGCTACACCCTTAGGATCTCTGTCTAGATGTTTATATGCACAATACTCAAATATGGGTAATGGACACAAAGATTTTTCATCTATTTATGATTATTTTTCTACAAAGTAAGAAAGATATTAATATAAAAATTAAATTATAAAAAACAAAGGACTACTATGAAAATTACGAATTTAGCGATGGCATCTGTTATCACTTTAAGCATTGGTGCCACTTCTGGTTTGGCTGAAGATAAAAAAGTTTTACTTAAAGTTCCAACAGCATATACAACTAATTTAGTTGGTTTAGGAACACCGCTAGTCTCTTTTAAGAAAACAGTAGAATCAATTTCTTCAACAATAAAAGTAAAGATTTATGAACCAAATAAACTTATTGCTCCATTTGAAATCTTAGATGCTGTATCTGATGGTAAAGTAAATGCAGGTTGGGCATATGCTGGTTATTGGAAGGGTAAAATTCCTTCGGCAGCAATTTTCTCAGCTGTACCATTTGGTCCAGAAGCTCCAGAATTTATTGCTTGGATGTATAAAGGAAATGGATTAAAGCTGTATCAAAAAATGTATGATACTGCAAAATATAATGTACATGTATTACCTTGTTCAATATCTTCTCCAGAAACTGCTGGTTGGTTTACAAAAGAAATTAATGGCCCAGAAGACTTTAAAGGTCTAAAAATGAGATTCGCAGGTTTAGGGGGAGATGTTTTAACTAAATTAGGAACATCTGTATCATTACTTCCAGGTGGTGAACTATTTTCTGGATTAGAAAAAGGTGTAATTGATGCAACTGAATTTTCAATGCCTGCAGTTGACCAAAAATTAGGATTTTCTAAAATTGCTAAATATAATTATTTCCCAGGTTGGCATCAACAAGCTACATTTTTTGAATTATTAATTAATAAAGACACATGGAATAGTATGAGTGTACAACAACAAAGTGCAGTATCAACTACTTGTGAAGCAAATATAACTGACTCATTAGCAGAAAGTGAAGCTATACAAGGTGCTGTTATTAAGAAAAATATAAAAGAAAGAGGTGTAATTGTAAAAAAATTATCGCCAGAAACATTAGAAGCGCTTAGAGGTGCTTGGAAAGAAGCATTAGTAGACCTTAGAAAAGATCCAGAATTTGATGCCGTATGGAAAGATTTATCAGAATTTAGAGCTAATTATAAATACTGGAATGACTTAGCATTTTTACCTAGAAACTAAAAAATTTAAAAAGGAATACTATGAAAATAACAGACCACATAGTTGAACCATTAAAAATTTATGATGATATTACACATACAAGGGATAGTGAAGTAACTTCAAAAGATGAAGAGTTTCCTAAAATTTGTAAAATTTTAAATGCTTTTGTATTTAAAGTTGGGACAGCCATTTCATGGCTGTCTATTCTTTTAATTGCAATAATAGTTATACAAGTACTTTTAAGATATTTATTTTCTATAAATTTAGTGCAACTAGAAGAGTTACAGTGGCATCTATATGCCACCATTATAATGTTTGGATTATCTTATGCAATGGTTAATCACTCACATGTTAGAGTTGATATTTTAAGAGTGAAATTTAATCCAAGACTACAAAGAAAAATTGAAATATTTGGTGTTTTAATATTAATGATTCCATTTATATTAATTGTTATTAAATATGGTGTGGATCTGACAGAAGAAGCACTAAGAATAAACGAAAGATCAAGTTCACCTACAGGATTACCTTATAGATGGATTGTTAAAAGTGTTATGCCAATTAGCTTTAGTTTATTATTAATTGCAAGTATTTCAAGAGTTATTAGACATACAAGCTATTTATTAAAAGGCAGAAAAAATGGAAATTAATGATTATTTAGTTATTTCAATGTTTGCATCATTTATCTTACTACTTATCACAGGAATTCCAGTTGCTTGGGTTCTAGGTGGAGTGGGAATATTATTTGTAGTAGTGGGATATATTTCAGATATGTATTTTGGGACAATAACAGGATTAGATTTTAGTACGATTGGACTTGTATCAAATAGAATATTTCAAATAATGCATAATTGGGTTTTAGTAGCATTGCCTTTATTTATTTTTATGGGCTTAGCTTTAGATGAATCAGGAATTGCGGAAAAACTTTTAAAATCTTTACAAATGTTTTTTGGGAAAATGAGAGGTGGATTAGCAATCACTGTTGTACTTTTAGGAGTACTACTTGCTGCATCAACAGGAATAATTGGAGCATCAGTTGTTCTTTTAGCTGTAATGAGTTTACCAATTATGTTAAAGCAAGGATATGACAAACAAACAGCATTGGGTGTTATAGCAAGTTCAGGAACCCTTGGAATTTTAATACCACCAAGTATTATGCTTATTATTATGGCAGACCAATTAAGTATTTCAGTTGGAAATCTTTTTATGGGAGCAGTATTTCCAGGATTGATTTTAGGTTTATTATATATTTCGTATTTAGTAATATTAGGATTTATTAAACCTAAAAAAATGCCTTTAATTCAAGATAATGAAGAACAACATGAAGGCTCAGATATTGTTTTATATTGGGATTTATTTAAAAATATTATTCCTCCAGTTATTTTAATATTATCAGTATTAGGTTCAATATTTTTTGGATTAGCAACAACAACAGAAGCTTCTGGGATTGGTGCACTTGGAGCCTTAATTTTGATGGCAATAAATGGACATTTAACATTAAGTAAAGTTAAAAAAATATGTATGTCAACTATGAATACATCAGGGTATATATTCGCTATTTTTGTAGGAGCTACATGCTTTTCATTAGTATTAAGAGAATTAGGTGGAGATGAAGTAATAATATCTGCCCTACACTCAATTTCTGAGAACCCTGTTATTGTTATTTTATTTATTTTAGGATTAGTGTTTCTTTTAGGTTTTGTTTTAGATTGGATTGAAATTACACTAATTATTTTACCTTTAGTTGCACCAATCATCTCTCATCTTGCCATTGAAATTAATGGTTTTGGAATTGATAATGCAACCTTAGTTTGGTTTGTGCTACTTGTAGCAATGACCTTGCAAACCTCGTTTTTAACACCACCAGTTGGGTTTGCATTATTTTATTTAAAAGGTGTATGTCCACCAGAAATTCAGTTGTTAGATATATATAAAGGTGTAATTCCTTTTATAATCTTACAACTTATTGGGTTAGCGATAGTATTTTTCTTCCCAGAAGTAGTAACTTGGTTACCTTCAATCGCATATTAAATTAAATTATAAGGAAATTAAATGAAAAAATTAGAAATTATAGTAAGTAATAAATTTATAGAAAGTGAAACAACTCAATATTTTGATAAAGTTTCTCCATTAACACAAGAAGTACAGGTACAAGTACCATTATGTACAAAAAATGAGATAGATGATGCAGTTGAAAAAGCTCATAAAGCTTATTTGTCATGGAAAGACACTCCCATAATGACAAGAACAAGATTAATGTTTAACTACCAAACTTTGATAAAAGAAAATATTGATGAAATAGCTGAAATATTAAGTATTGAACAAGGAAAAACTTTTGATGATGCAAAAGGAGATATCGTAAGAGGATATGAAGTTGTTGAGTTCGCTTGTAGTGCACCAACACTTATGATGGGAGAAACTGTTGAACATGTTTCAAATAAAATGAATACATATTCTTACAAACAACCATTAGGTGTTTGTGCAGGAGTTACACCATTTAATTTTCCAGCAATGATTCCTCTATGGATGTTTCCAATGGCAATAGTTAGTGGTAATGCATTTATTTTAAAACCATCAGAAATGGTTCCAAATACAACTATGAAACTTGCAGAACTATTCATTAAAGCTGGAGCACCTAAAGATTTATTACAAGTTGTTCATGGACAAAAAGATCAAGTTGATTACTTATTAGATAATCCAAAAGTTAGAGCATACTCTTTTGTTGGATCACCAGAAGTTGGTGCATACATTTATTCAAGAGCAACTGCAAACCTAAAAAGAGCACAAGCTTTTGTAGGAGCAAAAAATCATATGGTTATTATGCCTGATGCAAATAAAGAAAATGTATTAAATGCCTTAGTAGGATCTTCTATGGGTGCAGCAGGACAAAGATGTATGGGAATTTCAGTTGCTTTATTTGTAGGAAAATCAAAAGAGTGGATTCCTGAATTAATTCAAAAAATAAAAGAAGTAAAACCTGGAGCATGGAATGATAAAAGTGCTAATTATGGACCAATTATCACAAAAACTGCCCTAAATAGAATCGAAAGTATCATAGAAGAAGGTGTTAAAGATGGAGCATCTCTAGTACTTGATGGAAGAAATGCAAAAGTTGATGGATATGATGAAGGGAATTGGGTTGGACCAACTATTTTTACAGGAGTAACAACAGATATGTCAATTTATACTAAAGAGATTTTTGGACCTGTACTATCTATATTAGAACCAAAAAATTTAAATGAAGCACTAGATATTATAAATAATAATATGTTTGGAAATGGAACATCAATTTTCACTTCAAGTGGAGCAAGTGCAACAAAATTTAGAAGAGAAGTTCAAGTAGGACAAGTAGGTGTTAACTTACCAATTCCTGTCCCTTTACCATTTTTCTCTTTTACAGGATGGAGAGGTTCTTTCTATGGTGATTTACATGCTTACGGGAAACAAGCAATAACTTTTTATACAGAAACAAAAACTGTTACAGAAAAATGGTTTGAAGATGAAGAAAATGAAGATGTTGCATTTGATTTTAAAGCTGATCATTCAAAATAATAACTAATAAAAAGGCTTATTAAGTATTTAATAAGCCTTTTTTATAAAGAGGAAAATCTTATGGAAAAAGAAATAACAATTGATAAGATAAAAGATTTTTTACATGATGGAATGACAATTGCTATTGGTGGTTTTATGGGGTGTGGAAATGCCCATAACATTATAGATGAGATTCTAAAAACAAATGTAAACAATTTAACTTTAGTTGCAACAGATACAGCAAGGGATAATTTTGGTATTGGAAAATTAATTGATGATAAAAGAATAACAAAATTATTAGCCTCTCATATTGGTACAAATAAAGAAACACAAAAACAAGTAAATGAAGGCTTTTTAGAAGTTGAATTAATACCCCAAGGTACACTTGCAGAAAGAATAAGATGCGCAGCAGCTGGTCTTGGTGGAGCTTTGACTCAAACTGGTTTGAACACTGAAGTGCAAATTGGAAAAGAGGTTATACATATTGATGGAAAAGATTATATTTTAGAAAAACCAATTCATATAGATATTGCATTCATATCTGCACATAAAGCTGACAAAGCAGGAAACCTCATCTATAAAGGTTCAACTAGAAATTTTAATGTTCCTATGGCTGGAGCTGCTAAAATCACTATTGTTGAAGTAGAAGAAATTGTTGAAACTGGAATCCTTGATCCAAATTTCATTCATACTCCATTTGTTTATGTAAATCACATCATAAAGGCATAATATGGAAGCTAAAGAAATTATTGCAAAAAGAGTTGCACAAGAATTTAATAATGGAGATTTTATTAATTTAGGAATAGGACTTCCAACACAAGCTGTTAATTTTATTCCTAAAGATATACACATAAATCTACATTCTGAAAATGGATTTGCAGGTATTTGGGACAAAGCAAATGAAAATAATATAGATAAAAATGTTGTAGATGCAGGAGGATCTAATGTGATTTTAAGAGATGGTGGAATTTTTTTCGATTCTGTTACTTCTTTTGAAATAATTAGAGGTGGGCATATAGATATTACAGTTTTAGGAGCGTTAGAAGTTGATGAAGAAGGTAATTTAGCTAACTGGAAAATACCAGGAAAGCTTTTACCTGGAATGGGTGGAGCGATGGACTTAGTTAATGGTTCAAAAAAAGTTATTATTTCTATGCTTCATACTGCAAAAGGAAATCCTAAAATATTGAAACAATGTACTTTACCTTTAACAGGAAAAGGTGTAGTTGATATGATTATTACGGAAATGGGTGTTTTTGAATTTATTAATAATGAATTAGTATTAATAGAATTAATGCAAGGTGTTACCTTAAATGATATTAAAGAAGTAACTCCAGCATCATACAAAATTGCATCAAATCTAATAAAATAAAATTTAAAGGTTATTCATGATCAAAAATAAAGTTACTATAATAACAGGAGCAGCTTCAGGAATTGGACTTGATATTGCAACTACTTTTGCAAAAAATGGTGCAAAAGTAGTTCTATCAGATATAAATGAAGAAGCTTTAAATGAGGCAGTAAATAGTTTGCGAGAAAAAGGCTATGAAGCACTTGGAATAAAGTGCAATGTCTTAAAAGAAGATGAAATTAAAGATCTTATAAATATGACAGTTGAACACTATAAGACAATAGATATTTTTATATCAAATGCAGGTATTCAACATGTAAGTAATATTGAGGATTTTCCAACTGAAAAATATGAATTAATGCTAAAACTTATGCTTGTAGCACCTTTTATTGCTATAAAAGAGGTATTTCCTATCATGAAAAAACAAAAATGGGGAAGAATCATAAATATGGCTTCAATAAATGGACTTGTAGGTTTTGCTGGTAAAGCGGGGTACAACTCAGCTAAACATGGACTACTTGGATTAACTAAAGTTGCTGCATTAGAAGGTGCACTAGAGAATATAACAGTTAATGCTTTATGCCCAGGATATGTAGATACTCCACTTGTGAGAAATCAAATTGCTGATTTAGCAAAAAATAGAGGTGTTAGTGAAGAAGAAGCCTTAGAAAAGGTTATTTTTTCATTAGTTCCTCAAAAAAAGTTATTAACTACAGATGAAATTGCAGATTATGCAATGTTTATTGCAAGTGAAAGTGCAAAATCTATAACAGGACAAGCCTTAGTTATGGATGGTGGATATACAATTCAATAAGGAATAAAATGAAAGTTTATATTGTAGAGGCAAAAAGAAGTGCCATTGGAAAATATTTAGGATCATTGAAAAATATTGATCCTGGACATTTAGCGGGACAAGTAATAAAAGATTTAGTGAAAAATATCGATAATACTTTAGTTGATGAAGTTATAGTTGGAAATATATTATCAGCAGGACATGCGCAAGGAGTTGGTCGTCAAGCTTCAATATATGGTGGACTCCCAAATTCTACTGTTGCTTACTCTTTAAATATGTTATGTGGTTCAGGAATGAAAGCTGTTATGAATGCTGCATCTGAAATAAAATCAGGAAACAAAAATCTAATTGTAGCAGGTGGCGTAGAGTCTATGTCAAAAGCTCCTTTTTTAATTTCATCAAAAGCAAGATTAGGGTTAGGATTGGGTAATTCTTTGATGGTTGATTCTATGATTAATGATGCATTAACTGATGCCTTTGGGAATTATCATATGGGAATTACAGCAGAGAATATTGCAGAGAAGTTCAATATCACTAGAGAAGCCCAAGACGAATATGCACTAAATTCTCAAAGAAAGGCCTTAATCGCCAATGAAAATGGAAAATTTATTGATGAAATAACCCCAATCACAGTACAAGAAAGAAAAGAAAATATAGTTTTTAGTACGGATGAATTTATCAATAAAAATACATCTTTAGAGAAACTTACTAATTTGAGAGCTGCATTTAAAGAACAAGGAACAGTAACAGCTGGTAATTCATCTGGAATAAATGATGGTGCAAGTTTTACATTATTGGCCTCTGAAAAAGTTGTAAAAGAGTACAACCTTACCCCTTTAGCTGAAATAGTTGATTATGCAGAAGTTGGAATAGATCCATCAGTTATGGGACTAAGTCCTGCTTATGCTATTGAAAAACTTTTAAATAAGACAAATATTTCAATAAATGATATAGATGTAATAGAAATTAATGAAGCATTTGCAGCCCAATCTTTAGGAGTATTTGAACTTTTAAAAGATAAAATCAAGCTAACCAACCAAACCATACAAGAAAAAATAAATGTAAATGGAGGAGCTATTGCACTTGGTCATCCTGTTGGAGCGAGTGGTAATAGAATTATCGTTTCATTAGTCCATGAAATGCTAAAACAAAATTCAGAATATGGATTGGCTTCTCTTTGTATTGGTGGAGGATTAGGAACTGCTATTTTACTCAAAAAAGTAAAATAGTAAGACTTTTACAAGGAAAACTTTATGGGAAAAGAACTTCATAATGAATTAGATAAACAACTAGATTTTGAAGAAATTTTATTAGATTCATTACCAAATCCTATTTATTATAAAGATATAAATGGTGATTTCATAAGATGTAATTCTAGATTTTCAAAACTTTGTGATGCTTCTAAAGAAAATATTATAGGAAAATCTGCTTATGATTTTTTTCCTATTTCTGTAGTTACAAGACATAAAATAATTGATGCAAATATAATGAAAACATTAAAATCAAATAAAGATGAAGTTCATTTTGTAAAAAAAAGTGGAGAAGTAAGATACTACAACCTAAGTAAAACTGTTTGTTTAAACCAAGAAGGTAATGTAGCAGGTATTATTTGCATAATGACTGATATCACTCAAAGAATTACAGAAAAAGAGTTCTTAATTCAACAAAGTAAATTTGCAGAAATGGGAGAAATGATAGCTTCTATTGCCCATCAATGGAATGAACCATTAGTTGAGTTATCTGCCCAAGTTCAAAGGTTTGAATTACTCCATGCTATGAATAAGATTAATGAAAATATGATGCATGATTTTGTAAATGACACAATGGTTCAAATAAAATATATGTCAAATACACTTAGTGATTTTAGAAATTTTTTAAAACCATCAACTGTTAAAAAAAGTTTTGAAATAAAAAAAGCGATAAAAGAGATATTTGAGATAATTGGAAAACAAATTTTTTATTTAAATATTAATGTTAGTTTGGAATATAAAAATGTAAATGAAGAAATCTATATTTATGGTTATGAAAATGAATTAAAACAAGTTCTATTAAATATAATTAACAATGCAAAAAATAAAATAATTAAAATTGAAAATGAGAAAGTCTTTAATCCACTTATCAAAATAAAAGTTTACCAAAATGAAAGATTCAATATTATTGAAATCTCAGATAATGCAGGACCAATTCCTGAGGAAATTATAGGTCAACTATTTGAACCTTTCTTTACAACTAAAAGTGAAGGTACTGGACTTGGATTATATATGGCTAAACTCATTGTTGAAGATAAAATGTCTGGAAAAATTAGTGTGAAAAATGATGTTGATAATGTTATTTTTTCAATCAAAATACCAATAAAGAAAGAGTAGGCAAACTATGAAAATTTTTTTACTTGAAGATAATAAAACATTGAATGAAACTATAAAGTTGAAATTTGAGAAAAATGACCATAAGGTTTACGCTTTTTTAGATGGGAAAGATGCATATGAAAATATTACGGAAGGTTTTTCATGCTTTATTTTAGATATTAATGTACCAAATATTGATGGTATTAGAATATTACAAAAAATAAGAAAGTATTATGAAGAGGTTCCCATTATAATTATATCAGCAACTGTCGAATTTGAAATAATAAAAAATGCTTATGATTTTGGTTGTAACGATTACTTAAAAAAACCATTTTTTATTGATGAATTATTAATAAAAGTTAATAAATTATGCAAAATTTCTAAAAAAGAAATAACAATAGATAAAGATTGTACTTTTAATTTTAGCGATGGAGTAATCAAATTTAAAGATGAAAAAGTAATACTTACAAAAAAAGAAAACTTAATGATGAATCTTTTTTTAACGAATATAAATAAACTAGTAACTTATGAAAATATACAAAACTATGTATGGGAAGGTGAATATGCATCTTTAGACGCAATAAGGACACTTATAAAAAGATTAAGAAGGAAACTTCCAAAGCAGTATATTTATGCTTCATCAAATAGTGGATACTTTTTCAACTCTGAAGAGGGATAACTCAAAAGAGTTACCTTTATATTCGAATATTTCTTTGTAAATAACCAATCATATCTTTATTTACAAAATCCATACTACTTTCTATTCTTCTTGTACTTTTTAATTTTATTAGTGTGCTTGTATATGTTTCTATTTTATTGGTTAATTTTCTATCATTTAATAATAGAATTATTTTTGCTGATGTTTTATTTATCTGTCTTAATTGTTCATCAACATTTTCATGACCCATTGATAAAATATCTTCTGTTAATTTTGAAAATAGCTCTAACTTTGTGTTTCTAAGCCATTTATTTTGTTCTATTTTATTATTTATTTTTGTAGAAACAAAGGTATCAACCAATTTTGTGGCAACTGCTCCAACTAATGCACTTTTTGCTACTGAAGAAATTAAAGTTAAATTTAGCATAATAATCCTTTTCAATTTCCTGATTATATGAACAATAAACTTAAATCTAAATTATAATGATAATAAGTATCATTAATATTACTTTAAGGTCACAATAAGTATCATTATATAACAATGACAAGGTTATATAATGAAAAAAGTTAAAAAGATGTCTTTACTTCAGAAAAATATAAAAATACATGCTAATTTATGGAAAGTATATTACTCTGCACTTTTTGTAGCTGTTTCTTTTATTATGATAAAAGAATTATTAAATGCTTGAAAAGAATGAAACACACTTTAATAACTTATTAAGAAGATATAAACAGCACTTCCAAAATCTTAAATTAAAAAATACTATCCAAAAAGATTATGTTCTAAAAGCCCTCTACTACTCAAAAGGTCACTTAACAGCAGAAAATATAAATCAAGAACTTAAAATTCAGTATAATGTAAATATTTCTATTGCAACCGTATACAAAATTTTAAAATTATTTGAAGAACTTAAAATAATAAAATGCTTAAATATCCTTGAAAAAGCAAACTACTATGAACTTGACTATTCAAACCACCATGATCATCTTATTTGTAATTCATGTCACACTATAATCGAATTTGAAGATGAAATTATGGAACAAAAACAATTAGAAATAGCAAAAACAAATAACTTTCTTCTAAAAGACCATGTAGTAACAATATATGGTTTATGTCAAACCTGTCAAAAATAAACTAAAATACTTTTTTTGATAATGATTACAAATTTACAATAAGATATTATTAAGATTATATATATAATAATCATCAAAAGGAATAAATTTGATTACTACAGAAGAAATTATAAATATAGCAAAATTTTTTACAATAATTGCACATACTCCAGGAAGACTAAGAGTAAGAGTCAATCCTAAAATAAAGGATTCTGCTGGAAATATTTCTATTGAAGATATTCAGACCCTTCCAGAAAAAATATCTGGGATAGAACACATTAAGATAAATAAAATTATTGCTTCAGTTACAATTAAATATGACCCAAAAGTATTTAAGCCAAAAACATGGGAAGATTTAATAAATCAAGAGAATATAGATGAAATAACTGATTTAATTAACAATTTAGCAAAGGAGGTTATTTAATTGGAGACAAATATAGATGAGCAACTTTTAACAAGTGCTAGAGTTGATATAAATAGTCAAATACCTATTACAACTCAAATATTAAGAATTGCTGTGTATGATGAATATAAAGCATATGAAACTTACACAAAAATAATTGAAAAATTTGGTTTAGTGCAACCATTTGTAAATATCAAAGAAGCAGAAGCAATACATTATGGTGCTTTGATTAAACTAATGGAAAAGTATGCAGTTGAAGTACCTATTAATGATTGGTACTCAAAAATTGAAATTCCAAATACATTAATTGAATGTTCTGAGATGGGAGTTGCAGCAGAGATTAATAATATAGCAATGTACAATAATCTATTAAGTCATGTAACTCAAGATGATATAAAAAATGTACTTTATCAATTACAAGCAGCATCTTTTAATAATCATCTACCAGCTTTTAGAAACTCTGTACTTATGCATTATACTAGTAATAGCAATGTAAATATTAACCAAGAAAATATGATGGAAAAACTTGGCGAATATCAAGTTTTACTTGATGATATTATGTCAGGAAATATTGATGAAAGTTCGATTACAAAAATATTTTCAAAACTTAATTTATCTATGACAAGTGGTGCTGTTTTTGGTGGTGCAATCATTGCACTTATGAATAATTATATTTCAAAAAATCAAAATGAGGAGTAGAAAATGCCATTACCATTCTTAATCGGGGTAGCCGTAGGAGCAGGTGCTGTACTTGCATATAACAAATCAGATAAAGTAAAAACTAAAACAGATGAAATAGTTGGTAAATCAAAAGAATTTGCAAATGAAACAATAAGTAAAACTAAAAAAAATGTTAGTGAATTAAAAGATAACTTATGCCAAAAAAAAGAGACAAAAGAAGTTAAAGAAGAAATAAACAAGGAAGAGAAATGAAAGAGATCGTTATAAATACTGGAGCTCAAAGAAATGTCCTAGGACATGTAATTAGTGGAGCTATTGCATCTGCTGTAATTAGCGGAGCTATCAATTATAAAAAAGTAAAATCAAATGAATTAGAAAAAAAAGCTGCAATTAAAGATACTATTAAAAAGACTTCACAAGGAGCAATTGCAACTGGTGCTGCTATTGCTACTGCTAATTATTTAGGTGAAAAAGGTGGATTATTGAAAGCTGTTACTGCTCTTTCTGTTGGAGCTATGGGAATCTATGCCCTAGAAGTTATTGAAGAACAACTTGATAAAAAATATCTAACAAACGAAAACTGTCTTTTGGAAGAGGAAATCAATGAATAATCAATACGATATAAATATAGAAAGTAGCAGACCAAGTGATATAAGAACTACTGCTAATATCAACCAAAACCCATATATAAATCAAAATGCAAATCCTACAAATGCAACACAACAAACAAATGTTGAGGGAACACAAAGTGGATTTAATACCGGAGATTTTGTAAAAGGTGCGTTAATAGGTGCAGCAGTTACATATTTACTTACAAATAAAAATGCCCAAGAAAAAGCTTTCCAAGTTTTTGGAAAAGGAAGTGAACTTTTTCAAGCAGGAATTGAAGAGTTAAAAGAAAAGTATGAAGATATGAAAGCTCAAATGCAAGCGAATAATGAATAAACCTATGAATAATAAATTTATTAAAGTACACCAAACTTCTTCAAGACTTAGATATAAATATTTCTTACTAAAAGAAAAATTTATAGATGAAGATATTTTAAAAAATTATCTTAAAAAAATTAATCATGTTGAAAGTGTACGAATAAATAAAAAAGCATTTTCAATTATTTTTGAAATAAATAAAGACATTACAAATGAAATTGAAGCTATTTTAAGTGAATTAACACTTGATGAATTACTAAATAATTGCCAAAATGAAGCTGTTTGTGTATCTTGTGTAAGTGATGAAGAGCCTTCAATAAACGGTATGTTAAGAGCTTCTAGTGCGCTTATCTCTGAAAGATTTATTAACAATGATTTATTAAAAGCTGGGATTACTACAAGTGCTTCTATTCCACTTTTAATTGATGGTTCAAAAGAGCTTTTAGAAGAAGGTTTAACTTCAAAGGTTTTAGAAAGTGCAGCTGTTGCCATCTCAATTTATAGAAAAGATTATCTTGCTGCAAACTCTACAAATATGATGTTAGAACTTGGTGAATATATTGAAGAGACGACTGTTCATAAAAGTGATGATTTATTAAAAGAGTTAGCAAAACCAAATGTAGAAGAAGCTTGGGTTGAAAAAATAGTTGATAACAAGGTTACTGAAGTTTTAATAAAAAGTAATGAAGTGAAAGTTGGAGATATCGTAGTTGTTGGTATTGGAAATACAATACCAGTTGATGGACACATTTTAGAAGGAACAGGTAGTGTAAATCAAGTATCTATGACAGGAGAAGCTGAACCAATCGTAAGATATAGAGGGGATAGAGTTATCTCTGGAACTATTGTTGAAGAGGGAAGATTTAGAATCTGGGCTGAACATGTAGGTTCAGATACAGCAACTCAAAGAATTAAACACTATATTGAAAATTCACTAAATGAAAAATCATCAGTTCAATTAAAAGCAAATAAACTAGCAAATAAACTAGTTCCTGTAACACTTGGGCTTGCTGGAGTTTCTTATATTTTTGCAAGGGATTTTGAAAGAGTAGCTTCTATTTTACAAGCAGATTACTCTTGTGCTTTAAAACTAGCAACTCCAGTTGCTTTTAAATCAACTATTTCAAAAGCTGGACATAATGGAATTATGATAAAAGGTGCAAAATCTATTGAAGCACTTAGTAATGCAGATACTTTTGTATTTGACAAAACTGGTACTTTAACTTGCGGAGAATTAGAAGTAATCTCTGTAGAATCCTATAGTGATGATTGGACAGAAGAGGAAGTTTTAAATTTAACAGCTTCAACTGAAGAACACTATTTCCATCCAGTAGCAGAAGCTGTTGTAAAAGCAGCAAAAGAGAGAGGTTTTGTTCATATGCACCATGAAGAAGTTGAATTTATTGTTGCACATGGGGTAAAAACAGAAGTAAAAGGAAAAGCTGTAGTAATTGGAAGTAGACACTTTGTTGAAGATGATGAAAAAATAGATTTTTCTGAACATAAAGATAAAATCAATAATTCATTAAAAAATGGTAAAACTCTACTTTATATTGGTTATGATGGAAAGCTTTTAGGAACCATTGGACTCGCTGATGAATTAAGAGAAAATACAAAAGATTCTATTAGTAAATTAAAAAAACTAGGTGTTAAAAATATCATAATGCTAACAGGTGATACGAAAGAAAAAGCAAAACTTATTGCTGATGAAATTGGTATTGATGAAGTACGAGCAGAATTACTCCCACAAGACAAAGCAAAAATAGTAAAAGAACTTATGGATGAAGGCAAAAAAGTTGCTTTCATTGGTGATGGAATAAATGATGCACCTGCATTAATATCTGCCCATGTTGGAATATCTATGAGTAGAGGTGCCGATATTGCAAAAGCAACTGCTGATATTAGTCTTTTAAAAGATGATATTGCTGCAGTTGTTGAAGCAAAAGAATATGCTAATAAAACAATGAATCTGATTAATAACAATTTCAATGCAACTGTTGGAATCAACTCTTGCATACTAGCAGGTGCTACATTTGGTCTATTTTCTCCAATTGTGACAGCTGTTTTACATAATGGTACAACCATTGGATTATTGCTTAATTCAATAAGGGGTGTAAAGTAGTAGTATATTGATAATAGTTATTAGTTTTATTTAAGTTTCTTTAGATAAAATATTGATAATTATTATCAAAAGGATTAATATGCCATTTTTACTACCACTTGCAACAGCTTTAACAGCAATTTTAACGGTAAAAACTGTAAATAAAACTGCAAAAGTTCTAGATAAAAGGAAAAAAAGAAATGAAAGAAATGCCAATTGATTTAGAGATTCAAAAAGAAGCTGCAAAGATTGGAATGACAGCAACTTTAGGAGCAACAGTAGTAACTTCTATGTTTATGAAAAATAAAGTTGCAAAAAAAGTTCATGTAGTAGCTGGCGTTGCTTTTTGCGGATTTGCATTGTGGCATCACATGCTATATCAACCAAAAAATAAAATTAAAAAATCTAATACACTAAAAGAAAGCTAAGGGCATTAGTACCCCCTTAACTTTTCTTATTTCTTTGTTTTAAAAATTTTCTTATTTGTTAAACCAACCTCTTCTTTTAAAATTTGTATTTTCTTCAATAACTTTTCTATATTTACTTTTTTATTATTCATCTTAACTCCTAAATAAAATCATCTTTTATGTAAGATACCCATTTTGAAACTCTTTGATTAGTCAAATCATCTTGTGTATCTTCATCCAAAGCCAAACCTACAAATTTATTATCAACAAAAGCTTTTGAGTCATCAAACTCATAGGATTCATCTCTTTCCCATTCCCCTACCACATTTGCACCCATACTTTTTAGTTGTTCATAAACAATACCCATAGCATCTAAATATGTATCTGGATATCCATCTTGATCTCCTAATCCAAACAAAGCTACTTTTTTTGATGAAAAATCTACTTCTTTTAATTGTTCAAAATTATCATCCCAGTCATCTTGTAAATCACCATCACCCCAAGTTGATATTCCAAATATTACATTTTCATACTCATTAATTTTTGATAGACTTACATCTGCAATATCATGAATTGAATCTATTGATAATTCTTTTCCTATTAATTCTGCTATATTTGAAGTATTTCCCGTACTACTTGCATAAAATATTGCTGTTTTCACTACAACTCCTTTTTTTAATAATGTCATTTAATGAATAAGGTATCAATTTCACCATATATTCACTACAAGATTCTTCAAGTAATGGTATTTTTACTTGAATATGTTTATTGAAATTTCTATTTTTTGGATATACAAAATATACATATTTATATTCGCTGTTAAGTACTATATCGCAAGCAATTTTCACTTCATTTTTTATTGATAAATTTTCTTTATTCATATTTGTGCATAAAGGAATAACTTTTATGGATGGATGGTTTGATAAAACGATATCAATACAATCTTCATACTTTTCCACAAATCTATTTTTTGTATTTCTTGCTATTTTTTTATATACATAATTAAAAAAATTTTCATTTGTATTTTTATTATCATGTATTGAATTTATTAAATTAGTACATTCATTAAAACTCATCTTTATCCTTTATATTGATAATCAATATCAAGTATTATAAATAAAAGAAACTTAATTTTTTCTTATTATGATAATTATTATCAAAATAAACATTTTATTATACTTTTTTTGTGTATAGCAATTAAGCAAATTTCTATTTCAATTTAGATATAAATAGGCAATTAAATTAATAAAAATTACTATGATTAAAATTCGGAGAAATTATGAATTTACATGAGTATCAAGCAAAAAACTTATATAGAAAATACGACATTCCTACTACAAAAGGCAAACTTTTAACTCACCCTTCTCAACTAGATGATATCTTAAGAAGTGTTGGAAAAAACAAATGGGTAATCAAAGCTCAAGTTCATGCAGGTGGAAGAGGTAAAGTGGGTGGAGTTGTTTTAGTTAATTCTAAAAAAGAAGCCAATGAAGAAGTAAGAAGATTATTGGGAAGTACTCTAATAACGCACCAAACAAGTGCACAAGGACAACCTGTAAATTCTATTTACATAGAAGAACCTTGTGATATAAAAGATGAAATATACCTAGCCTTTATTGTTGATAGAACATCTCAGAGAATTATGATAATTACTTCTAGTGAAGGTGGTATGGATATTGAAGAAGTGGCGGAGCGATTTCCTGAAAAAATCCTAAGAAATCCAATAAATCCGATTGTTGGAATCATGCCAGCTCAATGTAGACAAATCTGTGAAGACTTAGGTTTTGACAAAGACCTTAGTGCTCAAATGATAGATTTAATGAAAAATATATATAAAATGTTTGTACAAAAAGATTTATCACTAGTAGAGATAAATCCTTTAGTTGTAACAAAAAATAATAAACTTATCTGTTTAGATGGAAAAGTTGTAGTTGATAATTCAGCACTTTATAGACAACCAAAAATGAATGAGATAAGAGATGATTCACAAGAAGATGAAAGAGAACTAAAAGCTGAAAAATTAGATTTAAATTATGTAAGTTTAGATGGAAATATTGCTTGTATGGTAAATGGTGCAGGTTTAGCAATGGCAACTATGGATTTAATAAAAACTCATGGGGGAGAACCAGCAAACTTCCTTGATGTAGGGGGAAGTGTAAATGAAAAAAGAGTTATTGAAGCTTTTGAAATTATTCTTTCTGATACAAAAGTAAATGGTATTTTAGTAAATATTTTTGGTGGAATTGTAAGATGTGATATTATTGCTGCTGGTATTATAGGAGCTGCCCAAAAGATGAATATAAATATTCCAATTGTAGTAAGACTTGAAGGAACAAATGCAAAAGAGGGACTTGAGTTGATAAAAAATTCAACTGTAACAGTTTATGAAGAGGCTGATTTAGATAAGGCCGCTTTAAAAATCATTGAGCTATCAAATAAAGGAGTTAAATAATGGCTATTTTAATTGATAAAAATACAAAAGTATTAGTTCAAGGTTTAACAGGAGCACAAGCTAGTTTCCATACTCAAAGAGCCATAGCATATGGTACAAATGTAGTTTCAGGAGTAGTTCCAGGTAAAAGAGGTCAAAGACATTTTGACTTACCTATTTACAACACAGTTGAATGTGCTAAAAGATTAACAGGAGCAAATGCTTCAATTATATATGTTCCAGCACCTTTTTGTAAAGATGCTATTATAGAAGCAAGTGAAAATGGAATAGAGACTATTGTTTGTATCACAGAAGGAATCCCTACAATTGATATGCTAGATATAAAAGCAGTAGTTGATTTAAATGGTTCAAGACTTATAGGTCCAAATTGTCCAGGAATAATAACTCCCAATCAATGTAAAATGGGAATCATGCCAGAAAATATCCACATGGCTGGAAGTGTTGGAATTGTTTCTCGTTCTGGAACACTAACCTATGAAGCTGTAAATCAATCAACATTAGCAGGATTTGGACAAAGTACTTGTGTAGGTATTGGTGGAGATCCCGTTCCAGGAAGTGATTTTATAGATATTTTAAAAATGTTTGAAGAAGACCCTGATACAAAAGCAATCGTAATGATTGGAGAAATTGGTGGAGCAAAAGAAGAAGCTGCTGCTGAATACATCAAATACAACATTACTAAACCTGTTGTTTCTTATATCGCAGGAGTAACAGCTCCAAAAGGCAAAAGAATGGGACATGCAGGTGCAATTATTGATGGAGGAAAAGGAACAGCTGAAGAGAAATACTTAGCCCTAGAGAGAGCAGGAGTAACAACAGTTAGAACAATTACTGCCATTGGTGCTGCTTTAAAAGAAGTTCATCCTAAATAATAGTGAGTATTAAATGAAATTAACACAAGAACAAATAGAACAATTTCACAAAGATGGTTTTATACTTATCAAGGATTTTGCACCACATGATTTATGTGAAAAAATCTTAGAAAAAGCAAATTATCATTTAAAAAATAAAATTAAACCAATAGAGACAGAATCTGAATACTTAGAAGCAAATGATGAGACAAATACAGTAAGACGATTAAGACAAGTTTACCAAAGAGAAGATGTTTTTAAAGAATGGATGACATATGAAGAGACTCTTCCAATGCTTCAACAACTATTTGGTGAAGAGGTAGTTTTAACCTTAGCTCACCATAACTCAATAATGACAAAGATGCCAAAGGATTCATCAAGAACATCTTGGCATCAAGATAGAAGATATTGGCACTTTGATAATAATGATTTGATTTCTATTTGGCTTAGTCTTGATGATGAGTTTATAGAAAATGGACTTTTAGAATTTGTTCCAGGAAGTCATAAACTAAATCTTGAAAAAGATCAATTTGATGAAAAATCAAACTTCCTAGATGAACACCCTAAAAATATGGAGATAATCAAAAACAGAGTTCATACAAACCTAAAAAGAGGGGATATAGTTCTGTTTCATTGTAAAACTTTGCACCATGCAGGCAAAAACATAACAGATAAACCAAAAATCTCTTTTGTTTATACAACAAGAGCTATTAGTAACAAACCTCTAAAAAACACAAGAAGTGATGTATCAGAGGTATTGCTTGGATAACTTAATAACACTTTTAGAAGAGAAAACATCTTTTTCTAAAAGTGTTATCAAAAATATCTTACAACTTCTTGATGATGGGTGTACTATTCCTTTTATTGCAAGATATAGAAAAGAACAAACTTCAAATGCAAGTGATGAAGAGCTAAGAGTTTTTGAAGAGATTTATAATTATTCACTAAAACTTTTAAAAAGAAAAGAGGAGATATTAAATCTTCTACAAGAAAAAAACTTCTTAGATGATAAAATCAAAGCAAATATAAATTCTGCCACAACACTTCAAGCACTAGAAGATATTTACACACCCTTTAAAGACAAAAAATCATCTAGAACTACAATTGCCATACAAAATGGTTTAGAACCTCTAGCAAACTTTATACAGTGTTTAAAATACAGTAAAAAAGAGTGCCAAGAAAAAGCCAAATCTTTTTTAAATAAAGAAGTTACAAGTGTAGATGAAGCACTAAAAGGTGCAAGTGATATTATCGCCCAAAGATATGCAGATGATTTTAAATCAAAAGAAGTAGTTAGAAATAGTATTTTAAACTACGGAACAATACAAACTAAGCCCACAAAAACATTTGATAAAAATGGCCTTTATAAAAACTTATCAGAAGTAAATGAAAAAATAAAATATATAAAATCATATAGATTTTTAGCCATAAATAGAGCAACAAATGAAAAAGAACTAACTTTTAAAATTGAAGTTGATGAAGATTTTATTTGTGAAAATATAAAAAAATACAAAATCCCAACTTGGGCAAATAGTTCAAGTGAGCTTGTATTTGATGCCTATAAAGATGGACTAAAAAGACTTCTACTTCCTAGTTTAAAAAGAGAAGCTATAACAATCTTAAAAGAAAAAGCTTCATATGAAGCCATAAATCTTTTTGGAAAAAACCTAAAAGAACTACTTCTAACTCCACCCCTAGTTAATCAGACTATTTTAGGACTAGACCCTGGATTTAGAACTGGTTGTAAAGTGGCAGTTATAAGTGATGATGGACTTTTTTTAGATAGTGCAGTTATTTATCCAACAAAACCAAAAGAAGACTTTGCTAACTCTGCTAAAACTCTGTTGGCTTTGATAAAAAAACACAAGGTAAACTCAATAGCCATAGGAAATGGAACAGCTTCAAATGAAACTGCCTCTTTTGTATCAAACTTTATAAAAGAAAACTCTTTAGATGTAAAATTTGCAGTTGTAAGTGAAATAGGGGCAAGTGTTTATTCTGCTTCAAAAATAGCCAATGAAGAGTATCCCAACCTTGATGTTACAATTAGAGGTGCCATTTCAATAGCTTCAAGGCTTCGTGATCCAATGGCAGCTTTGGTTAAAATAGACCCAAAATCACTTGGTATTGGACAATACCAACACGATGTAAATCAAAAAGATTTAGCTTCAAAACTAGAAAATGTAACAATAGACTTAGTAAATAAAGTAGGAGTTGACATAAACTCTGCTTCATATAAGCTTTTATCTTTTGTATCAGGTTTTAGTGAAACTATGGCAAAAAACATTATAGCCCATAGAGAAAAAATCAAAAAATTTAAATCAAAAAAAGAACTACTTGATGTAAAAGGTATAGGTTCAAAAGCTTATGAACAAGGGGTGGGATTTTTAAGAATAAAAGAGGGAAGTTCTATTTTGGATAATACTGCAATTCACCCAGAAAATTATGCTTTAGTAAGTACCTTACAAAAAAAATATAAAATAGAAGATATAAAAACAAGTGATATTGAAAATATAGCAAAAGAGCTAAACACTTCAAAACTTCTTTTAGAAGATATTATAAATGAGTTACAAAAACCAGGATTTGATGTAAGAAGCGAATTTGATGAAATAGAGTTTTCAGATGATATCAAAACAATAGAAGACTTAAAAGAGGGATTTTTTGTCTCTGGAATCGTACGAAATATCACAGACTTCGGAGCTTTTGTAGATATAGGTCTAAAAAATGATGGAATGATACACATCTCACAAATGAGCGAAAAAAGAATCTCACACCCTAGTGAAATACTTAGCATAAACCAACAACTAAAAAAGATAAAAATCATATCAATAGATTTAAAAAAAAATAAAGTAGGACTTAGTTTAAAATAAATACTAAAAAAATGTGAGCATTTTCGAAATAGCATTAAGAAAAATCAAATTTAAATGTTGATTCTAATCAATGCCATTAAATCCAATACTGATTATAATTATCACTAGTTAATTTATAATTAAGGATTTCTAATGGAATATACCTTCGTACTAATCTTACACCTACTAAGTGCAATTATTTTTATAGGTTTTATTTTTGCAGATGTAATTATTTTTCCAGCAGTTAAAAATAAATTGGGAAAAGAATTACATGCAAAAATGATTGAAGCAATAGTTGGGCGTGGACTTAAAATATATCCTCTTATTGTTTTGGTTCTTATATTCACTGGTGGATATATGTTTAGTAAATACATAAATAGTGAAGTAGGAGTTATAAATTCTTCACTACAAGTTTTACTATTAATCAAAGTTTTTTTTGTATTTCTTATCATTATTGGTGTTATTTATACTATGTATTGCAAACTCACAAAAAAAGAACCAATAGCTTTTATGAATTATTTTCATACATATGCTTTAGTTTTATCAATAGCAATTGTCATTCTTGCAAAATTGATGTTTGTAGCATAAACCCCTATTTTACACATATTAATAATCAATTAATAAAATAATCTTATACTTCAAAATAAACTATAATTATTAGGATAATTTGAAATATGAGTATCACTCGAAGAAAATTTACTTACTTAGCAGGTATTAGCACCCTATTTGCCACCCTACCATCATGGGCAAAAGAAAGTACTAAAATAGCTCCTGCCCTATTTATAGGACATGGAACACCTATGAACGCCTTTATAGAAAATAGATTTACTAAAGAATGGGAAAAAATCGCTCAATTAATAAAAAAACCAAAAGCCATCTTAGTAATTTCAGCACATTGGGAGACCATGTTTCCAGCTGTCAGTACAGCTGCTAATCCTGAGACAATATATGATTATTATGGTTTTCCTGAATTTATGTATGAATTTAAATATCCAGCCCCTGGTGCCCCAAAAATTGCAAAACATGTCTCAGAGACATTCAAAGAAGAGGTCTTTACAGACCCAATAAGAGGTTTGGACCATGGAGCTTGGACTGTATTATCAAGACTTTTCCCAAAAGCTGATGTACCAGTATTTGAGTTTAGCTTAGCCCAATCAATGACTCCAAAAGAGCATTTTTTATTAGCAAATGAGATGTATGAGCTAAGAAAACAAGGGATTATGATAATAGGTTCAGGAAATATTGTTCATAATATTCCCAGTGCAAAAAGTGATACTATGCATGGTACTAGAGATGTAGTTCATGATTGGGCAAAAAGTTTTGATGAAAAAGTAACTTCAAAAATAGATAGTGGTGATTATGAGGCTTTAGTAAATTACCAAGAAATGGGCAAAGATGCTCTGATGGCAGTTCCTAGCCCTGAGCACTTTTTGCCACTTTTATATGTTTTAGGATGTGTAAAAAAAGATGAACAACATAAATATTTTGCTCAAGGATTTCAAGAAGGCTCTTTTTCTATGAGGTCAGTTCTTTTCTCATAAAAAATTATTTAGCCATTTTCTCTTTATAAAGTTTGTGTGGAGTTGGTTTTTTGTTAAAATCAATTGTTACTAAAACTACTTCTTCAACTTGAACTATTACTTTATTTGTTGTTTTATTTCTAAGTTCACATTTTAATGTAATTGAAGTTTTTCCTACTCTTACTAGTTCAACTCCTGTAATTAAAATATCACCAATATTTGCAGCACTATTAAATACGACTTCTGATACTTTTGCAGTAGCAATTCTACTAGTATCTAATAAATTTGCAGCATAAACCATAGCATCTTGGTCAATCCAAGATAAAGCTGTCCCACCAACTAAAATACCAGCAGCATTTAGATGAGGATAAGTTACCATTCTTTGTGTTGTATATTCCAATCCAAAACCTTTTTTCTTATTTTCGACTATTTTTTATAAAAACTTGATTAAACCTAGGTCAAAAATCAGCTGTATTTCGAAATGCTTTTTTAATGCTATGTAAAATTAGTATACTCGGAAGTAAAAAGGAGTATTCATGCAAAAGTTTTTATATATTACTGACCAAACAGAATATAGCGATAATAGTTTTATTGGCCCTTTATTTGAAAAATACTTAACTAAACATTTTGAAATACATATCATATATTTTTCTAAATATAAAGCATCTTTTGAAAGAAAAGATAATAATAAAATCATTATTCCCCTTGCAGATAAACTAAATGTTATAGATGTTTTAGGACATAATGGAATAGATTTAAAAGAGTATAAAATAGTAGCTGTAAGAAATGATACAAAAATATTAAAAGAAGTACTTAAAAAAAGAATCGTTTTTGATTATAAAGTTGCTTTTAGATTATCATTTCCAAAAAGAATTGCCAAGCTTCAAATTGATGAAGCAAACAACAAAAAAAGCTATTTTGATATAATCTCAAATAAAATTAAACTACACCAAGAAACATCACTAATAAACGATTGTGACCTATTTCTTCCAACAACTATAAAAATGAGAGATAACTATTTAAAAGATGTGAAAACAAAAACTTTTGTTATTCCTTCAGCTATTGATCCAGAAGTTTTACACGAAAATATACAACATGAAAGTGAAGAAAAAAGATTTTTTTATGCAGGAACTTTAGATAAATTAAGAGAATTTGAAACAGTATTAGATGCCTTTTCTCAAATTGAGACTAAAAGCTTTAAAATCATGATTTCTACAAAAGACCCAGAATATGCCCAAGAGTTATTGGGTAAATATCCTAACTTAAGAGCAAATTTTGAATTAAGTAATGCCACATCAAAAGAGGAGTTATTGGATTTAATTGCAAAAGCTGATATTGGTTTATCAATTTTACCTGATATTGCTTTATTTAACACCTCAACACCTGTTAAAATCATGGATTATTATGCTTCTGCTGTTCCTTGTATAATGTCAAAAAATGATAACAATCTTTCTATTTTTGATGATAACAAAACAGCTTGGCTTTGTGACTTTGACAAAGATTCAATTAAAACAAAACTTGAAGAGATAATCTCATTACCAAAAGAAAATATCACTCAAGTTGGAATTGATGGACAAAAAAGACTTTTAGATATAAGAAACTATGAAAGAATCGCTGATGCTTTAGCTCATCAATTAAATATCTTATAAAAATATGCATTTGCATATTTTTATAACGCAAGTTCTTTTAAATAGTCTGCAATTTTAGGAATATTATCTTTTCTACATACTAAACAAGTAGGCATATCCCAAGCTTTTTTATTTAACTTCAAAATTTTAACCTCATCTTCAAATCTTAATTTTTTTACAATACTTAAAGGAAGTATTGATTTTCCCATTCCAGCTTTTACACATCCTAAAATAGTATCATAGCTGCCAAATTCTAACTTTTTGTGTTCCACTTGTGTTAGTTCAAAAAGATAATCTTGAGCAAAATCACTGTATGCACACCCTTTTTTAAAACTCAAAAATACATTTGGAACCACTTCCTCAAAAGGTTCAACTAAAACTAATTCTTCATCAACTTTATTTAATACAAGGAGTTCATTTTCTTGAGGTACACCACTAACAAAAGCCATATCTACTTTGTAGTCCATTATCATTTTTTTGATTTCACCTGTTGTATTTGTGATAAGTTCTAGTTGAATATCTGGGAATTCATTGTGTATATTTATTAAAAAGTTTACTATTCTTGTCACAGCATTTGATTCAGTTGAAGCAACAATTAACTGCTCTTGCTTTAGCATATCTTTCATATCTAAAGTTGCTAACTCTATTTTTTTTATAATATCTACTGCATGTGGGTAAAGTCTTTCCCCTTCATGTGTTAAGATAACACCAGAAGGAACTCTATGAAAAAGTTTACATTCAAGATTTTTTTCTAACTGTTTTATTCTAGAAGTTACATTTGACTGAGCATATTTTAAACTATTTGCAGCTTTTGAAATAGACTTCTTATTTGCAACACTTACAAATACTTTTAGTAAGTTTGAATCCATATCACTTTTCCTTATATCACTAATCATGATTAATTATTTGACATAATATCATTTTTAGTGATATTATGTCAAAAACAAAGGAATAGAGTTTGAAAAAAATAAACCTTTTAGATAAAGATTCAAATGCTTCTATTATACTCGCAGGAATCCTTGCATTAATTATTGGAGTGGGAGTAGCAAGATTTGTATTTACATCTTTACTTCCTCCTATGCTTGAAGATTATTTAACTGTTAGTTTTGCTGGTATTTTAGCTTCTGTTAATTATGCAGGATATTTAGCTGGTTCTATTTTTGCTGTATTCATAAAAGATATATATACAAAGGTAAAGTTTTTTAGACTTGGGATGATTATATCTATTTTAACAACCTTAGTTTTAGCTACAACACATAATGAAACTTTATGGTTAATCTCAAGAATAATCGCAGGATTTGGAGCCGCTATGGCTTTAGTTGTAGGTTCTGCAATTGTAATGTACAAACTAAAAATAGATAATAAAACAAAAGCCATGGGGATACATTTTTCAGGAATTGGGTTTTCTATTTTAGTTACTGATTTAATTGTTCGTGCAGTATTTTATTTCCAGGGAACTTGGCAAGAAGCTTGGTTAGTTTTAACTATTTTTGCCTTTTTTGCATCTTTTTATTCTATGTATATTTTATCTTTTGGTAAAAGAGTAGATGCAAATGTGGTAAAACACCATTTTGATATAAAACTATTTTCACCCTTTGTAATACTTCTTATTATTGCATATTTTTGTGAAGGTGTTGGGTTTGTTGTTCAAGCAACTTTTATTCCTGATATTATTAATTCACTTGAAGGTCTAAAAGGATATGGTAATCTTACTTGGACTCTTGTTGGACTAGCAGGTATTCCCTCTTGTATTATTTGGATGAATTTAGCACACAAATATGGAAGTGTAAATATAATCATTATTGCTATGTTATTACAAGTAGTTGGAATACTAATTTCAGCCCTTACAAATAATCTATACCTTAACCTATTATCTGGTGTTTTATATGGAGGTACTTTTATAGGTCTTGTAGCACTATTTATGAGTCTAGGAGGCAAACTTTCAGGTGCAAACCCTGTTGTTCTAATGGGAGCACTTACAACTGCTTATGGAGTAGGACAAGTTTTAGCACCATTATATAGTATAGCCTTAATAGATAAATTTGGAAACTACACTTATGCACTTTATTTAACTGCTTTTATTGTATTTTCAGGTGTAGTATTATTGTTTATCTCAAAAATTCTAAATATAGTAAAGGAATAGAAAGATTTTTTACAAATCTTGTTAAAAGAAGTTATTAAATATAAGTTCCCTTTAAAATGGGAACATCTTAAAGGAATAAATATGCCATATATAAATGTAAAAATGACCCACGAAGATGGAGGGGCAACAAAAGAACAAAAAGAAAAACTTTCAAAAGGTATAACTGAACTTTTTTCAGAGATTTTTGGAAGAGGAGCTTCAAGTGCTGTTGTTCTTATAGAAGAGGTTTCTACTGATAATTATGCAATTGGTGGAAAAACAATTACAAATATAAGAGAAGAGCAAAAAAAGAATTGATTTAAATCATACTTTTACCTTTTTCTTTTGGCTAAGATTCATTTATTTCTTGAAAAATGGATTAATATATGAAAAAGTTTTTTAAACAATTTAAAAAAGTAAATACTGAACCTATTGAAAGAGCTAATATTATTTGGTCTTGGATAGGTTCATTTGTAGGTATTTTAGCTATCTCTTTATTTCACAGTGATATTCTAAATGATAATGATTTAACTTTAGTAATTGGTTCTTTTGGTGCAAGTGCTGTATTAGTTTATGGAGCTGTAAATTCTCCCCTTGCCCAACCTAGAAATCTCATTGGTGGACATATTTTATCCGCACTTATAGGAGTTATATCTTTTAAACTATTTCATAATCATATATTATTTTGTTCTGCTTTTGCAGTTGCCACTTCTATTTTGATTATGCAAGTAACTTTAACACTTCATCCTCCAGGAGGTGCAACAGCCCTCATTGCTGTAATTGGCAGTAATCAAATACATGATTTAGGATTTTTATATGTTTTATATCCAGTAGCATCTGGAGCTTTTATTCTTTTGATAATTGCAGTAGTTGTGAATAATATCCCTGCACATAGACATTATCCACATTCACATAAAATTTTTAATTTTAAATGGTTTGAAGAAGATTGATTAATCTTTTTTTACATAAACTTTAAATTTCCAAGCTGGGCTTTTTATTTTGCCATCTTCTTTGATTGCTTCATAATCTCTTTGTTGAGCTAAATCCCAAGTTGAAAAATCAATAGGTTCTAAGTATGCATCTGCTTCTCCTGAATAATCAACTTCACTTAAATACATTTTATCAACATACTCAAATAAAGTTTTATAAATAGTAGCCCCACCTATTATAAATAATTCTTCCTCTCCTTTTTCTCTAGCACAATTCAAAGCCTCATATATATCAGAAAATGTCTCCACACCTTCATATTCAAAACCACCTTTTGTTAGTACAAGTGAAGTTCTATTTGGTAAGGGCTTACCTATTGATTCAAAGGTTTTTCTTCCCATTAAAATATGGTGCCCGGAAGTTATAGTTTTAAAGTTTTTAAAATCCTCAGAGATATGCCATAGCATTTCATTATTTAAACCTATTTCCCAATTCTTTCCATAAGCTACTATCATTGATACTATCATACTGTATTCCTTTTAATTGGTTCCCAATAAAAAGGAACCATTTTTATATATCTACTTTTTTGACAAAAGAAGGCAATGATTTGCCTTTTGGCTATACTGCCATTACACCTTTTATATGCTCGTGAGCTTGGTAATTACTAAGTTCAAAATCTTCCATTTTAAAATCAAAGATATTTTTGATATCTGGATTTATTTTCATAGTTGGTTTTGCAAAGGGTTCTCTTGTAATTTGTAAGTTTGCTTGTTCTATATGATTTGAATAAAGATGTGCATCTCCAAAAGTATGTACAAAATCCCCTACTTCTAAATCACAAACTTGTGCAACCATCATAGTCAATAATGCATAAGAAGCGATATTAAAAGGTACTCCTAAAAATATATCCGCACTTCTTTGATAAAGTTGGCACGATAACTTTCCATTTGCCACATAAAATTGAAAAAAAGTATGACAAGGAGGAAGTGCCATTTTTTCTATTTCTGCCACATTCCAAGCACTTAAAATAAGTCGTCTCGAATCAGGATTATTTTTGATTTGTTCTATTAATTCAGATACTTGATCAATATCTTTTCCATCATTTGTTTTCCAACTTCTCCATTGGCTTCCATAAACAGGACCTAACTCTTTTACAGTATCACTATTTTCATATCCTAAAGCAACACCTTGATTATCTGCATTTGCAGTCCATACTGTTTTTTTGCCTATGATATTTTCTGCCTTATCACCATAGTGAATTTCAGCCAATCTTCTCTCGTCAGTTGAACCTTCTAAAAACCAAAGAAGCTCTGAAATAATAGCTTTCAAATGACATTTTTTAGTAGTTACTAAAGGAAAACCTTCACTTAAATCAAATCTCATTTGGTAACCAAATACTGATTTTGTTCCTGTTCCTGTTCTATCTTCTTTTAGTGTTCCATTTTCTAATACATGTTTCATCAAGTCTAAATATTGCTTCATTTCGTTCCTTACATAAGTAGTAAATATACTACTAAATATTGAAGAATATTTTACCTAAGATTATATATTTTATAAATAAATTTTGTTTAAAAGATAAGTAAATCTATTAATGTGTAAGAAATATATAACATCAAGCAGGCAACTGATATATCTAAGATTTTCCAAGTAATTGGTTTTTTAAATAAAGGAATTAAGACTCTAGCTCCATAACCTAATGTCAAAAACCAGCTAGCTGAAGCTAAAGCAGAACCTAAAATAAAATATATTTTTAAGTTGTCTTCAACATTAGCTCCAATTCCACCTATTAATAAAACTGTATCTAAATATACATGAGGATTTAAAAAAGTAAACATAAAAAGTAAAGTAAATACTTCTTTGATAGGATTTGTTTTTATCTCATTATCAATTTTTAAACTCTCGTTTTTAAAAGCTGACTTAAAAGACTTAAAAGAATAAAATAATAAAAAAACTATTCCAAAAATTGCAATGCCATTTATAAAAGTTTGGTTTCCTTTTATAAAAGCACCCAGTCCAAAAACTCCTAAAGTAATCAAAACAAAATCTGAAATAATACAAATGAGTGTTGCTTTTAATACATGTTGCTTAAGTAATCCAAGCTTTAAGATATAGGCATTTTGAGCACCAATTGCCACTATTAAAGATAAGGCTACTATGTAACCTTTTATAAAAATATCAAATTCCACTAAATATAACTTTTAGCTAAATGTATAATTCCTGAAACTATAAATTGAACGGCAAGTGCTCCAACAATAAGTCCCATAAGTTTTGTTACAACATTTTGTCCAGTAACACCTAAATATTTTTTAATATAGATTGAGTTTCTTAGTATTAAATAAAATATCAAAGCATTAATACAAAAAGCCATAACCAAAGTAAAAAGTTCCATAGTATTTTCAACTTGATTTTTAAAAATAATAATTGTAGTAAAAAGTCCAGCTCCAAAAGCAATTGGAATACCTATTGGAATAACTGCTAGTTCTTCATCTTTTTTACTATCTCTTGTACCATCTTGATTTTCATTAGAAGAACTTCCTCTTACCATAGTAATAGCCATCAATAATAAAATCAATCCACCCATAACTTGAAGTGAATCTTCTCCTATACCAAATAGTTTTAAAACTAAATCTCCACTAATCAATACAACAAAAAATGCCACTACAATAGTAATAGTTGTTTTTCTAGCGATTGTAGACATTTGTGTTTTTGAGATATTGGGACTAAGAATTGACAAAGCAATTGCACTTATTCCAATAGGATCAATTATTGCAAAAAATGTGATACTTTGTTGTAAAAAATTTTGAAAAATTTCCAATTAATTCATTCCACCTTTTAAAGCCATTTTTTTCTCTATTCTATGTCCTATAAAACTTAATACAGAAGTTATACAAAGATAAAGTAATGCTACAATTATCCAAGTTTCAAAAGGAGAAAAAGTATTTGCAACAATCTCTTTTCCAACTTTTGTCAAATCTGTAATAGAAATAACTGAAACCAAAGAAGAATCTTTTACTAAAGCA
This sequence comes from Arcobacter sp. F2176, assembly GCF_004116465.1. Lineage (NCBI taxonomy): Bacteria > Pseudomonadati > Campylobacterota > Epsilonproteobacteria > Campylobacterales > Arcobacteraceae > Arcobacter > Arcobacter sp. F2176. Next base: position 220,652 of record NZ_PDJV01000002.1, on the reverse strand, counting down.
ATCATTTCACCAATAAGTGTTGGCAAAGCTCTTTTAAAAGCTTGAGGTAAAATTATATATCTCATAGCTTGAAAGTTAGATATTCCCAAAGATTTTGAAGCTTCTAGTTGACCTTTATCAATAGATTGAATAGCACCTCTTAAAATCTCTGCCATATATGCACCAAAAAATATACCTAAAGATAATACCCCTGCTACAAAACGATCAAATTCAAAAATATTTGCAACAATAAAATAAAATAAAAATATTTGAACTAATAAAGGAGTTCCCCTTACGATTGTTACATATACCGTTGCTAAATCTTTTATAAATACTATTGGAGATAGCTTCATAAAAGCAACAATAATACCAATAAAAAAAGTTAAAACAGCTGCGAAAAAGGATATTTTTAAGGTTATCCATAAACCATTTAAAATAGGTCCTGGTTTTGTTACTGTTTTTGTAGCAATATAATCGCCACTATATACATTTTCACCCACTTTATACTCAAATAAAAAACTACTATCTAACTTATTAAGAGTTATATTTTCATCACCCTTAATATAGTATTTGCCATCTTCTAATACTAGTTTTCCATCTACTGGGGCTTCTATTGTTATAGTTTCTTTATATGCAAAATATTTAGGAACAGAACTCCACTTCCAAACATAATTAATATTTGAAGCTGCTGCATATAAAAAATATCCTAAAACAATAAATAAAGCTAAGGCAATGATATGCCCTAGCTTTTTATTTTGTGTCCATGATTCTCTTCTTGCCATAGATTATTGAACTCTTTTTAACCAAGCAGTATCTTTCAACCACTTATCATTTAACTTACCATAGAAATCAATTACTTTGTCACCCTTCATTTGTCTTAAAAAGTTATTTAACCAATTTAAAAAATCAGGATCACCTTTTCTAATTGCCCATGCTAAAGGTTCAAATGTTAAAGGTTCATCTAAATGTACTAATTTATCTTTACCTTTATCTGCCATAAATAAGATATTGTATGGTTGGTCATAAACAAATGCAGTTGCATTATCATTTAACACTTCACTTACAGCATCTGCTTCAGTTTCAAATGTAACAATTTTTGCTTTTTTATAAAATTTTCTTATTGCAATTTCAGCTGATGTTCCAAGTTTTGTAACAATTGTATATTTTGGATCATCTAACTGTTTTGCAGATGTGATTTTACCTTCTAAAGATTTGTTCATTAACATAGTTTGTCCAACTACTAAATATGGATCTGCAAAATTTACTTTTAAGTTTCTTTGTTGAGAAACAGTCATACCAGAGATAATAATATCACATTTTCCAGTTACAAGTGCTGCAACTATACCATCCCAAGCTGTAGGAAGAAGTTTTAATTTAACTCCCATATCTTTAGCCATTTTTTTAGCAACATCCACATCATAACCAATAATTCTACCCTTTTTATCTTTCATTTCAAAAGGCATATATCCAGGTTCTAAACAAACTTGCATTTCACCTCTTTCTAAGATTTTATTCAATGTAGAATTCTTCCATAAATTTATATCCGATGCCACTAAATTAACTGTAGCAAATACTAAAATAGCTAAAAGCGTTTTTTTCATTTTTCTTCCTTTTTTATTTAATGTGTTAAAATTTCATTTAAGAATTTTTTTGCTCTATCACTTTTTGGATTTTCAAAAAATTCTTTTGGTGTAGATTCTTCAACTACAACACCATGATCCATAAATACTATTCTATCTCCAACTTCTTTTGCAAACCCCATCTCATGAGTTACACATACTATTGTAAAGCTTTCGTGGGCTAAATCTTTCATTACAGCTAAAACATCACCGATTGTTTCTGGATCTAATGCAGATGTAGGCTCATCAAAAAGTATTATCTTAGGCTTCATTGCTAAACTTCTAGCAATAGCAACACGCTGTTTTTGACCACCTGATAAATCCCCAGGATAAGAGTTCGCTTTATCTTCTAGTTTTACTTTTTTTAAAAGTTCCATTGCAATAGTGCTAGCATCCTCTTTTTTTATATTTTTGACTAAATTGGGTGCTAAAGTAATGTTTTCAAGTATAGTTAAATGGGGAAAAAGATTAAAATGTTGGAATACCATACCAACTTCGCTTCTTATAGTTTGTAGATTTTTTTTGCTTCCATGGATATCGATGTTATCAACAAAAATTTCACCGCTATCTATTTCTTCTAAACCATTAATACATCGGATTAATGTTGATTTCCCTGAACCAGAAGGTCCACAAACAACAACAATTTCACCTTTTTTAACATTGAAATCAATTCCTTTTAAGACATGAAACTTGTCATAAAACTTATCGATTTTCTTCATACTTATAATATTATCCATCATCTCTCTTTAATTAGACTAAGACGATATCATAGCTAAATTTATTTTAACATTCCTATAGAGCATGTATATAATTTATACATATAATTGTCTTTTGTTTAAATAAACTATGGGTACAATGCAAATTTTATTTTAGGAGAATAATTGAATAAAAAACTATTAGAACTAAGAGCAGACTTTTTACTTTTAACTGTCGCTATTGCTTGGGGTGTGACTTTTTTAATGGTACAAGATGCTATTAAATCTGTACCTGTTTATGCATTTTTATTTTGGCGTTTTGGAATTGCTACTATTTTAATGGCAATAATTGCATATAAATATTTTGACAAATTAAATAAGCAAACTATTCTTTATGGAGTTATTTTAGGCTGTTTTTTATTTTCTGCCTTTGCTACTCAAACCTTTGGTTTGGCCTATACAAAAAGTTCAATAATAGCTTTTTTAACAGGATTAAATGTAATAATTGTACCTTTCTTAGCCTATGTTGTTTTTAAAGAGCATGTTAGAAAAATGGTTTTTATAAGTTCTCTAATAGCCGTTTGTGGTCTGTATTTATTAACTATGAGTGGAAGTTTATCACTTGGAAAAGGTGAAGTATTAGGAATAATATGTGCTTTACTTTTTGCTTTACAAATACTCTTTACTGACAAATATTCAAAAAGAGTTAATGTATATCTCTTAGTACTGTTTCAATTTATAACTGTGACAATATTATCTTTATTATTTTCACTTAGTTTAGATAGTGTAACTTTTGATTTGAATTTTAATAATACATTTTTAAAAGCACTAATAATCACTTCTATCTTTGCAACTGTTTATGCCTTTTTGATACAAACTTATATGCAACAATTTACAACTCCTACAAAAACAGCAGTTATTTTTTCTATGGAACCTGTAAGTGCAGGTGTTTATGGCTATTTTGTAGGAAATGAGCTTCTAAGTTCAATCCAACTTTTTGGAGCTACCTTAATCATATTTGCCCTACTTTTAGCGGAAATCAAATTCAAAAAAAAATAATTTACTTTTAATTTACCTCATAGTTTTACAATTTCCAATATAAATTTTATTTTGAAAAGGTAAAACATGTTAAGCAATCAGTTATTTGATATCAAAAGTATCCATGACTCATACAAAAAAGGTGTAACACCTAAAGATATTGTAACTGAGGTTTACAATAGAATTAAAAAAGTAAATGATGATGGAATATTTATTCATCTACAACCCATAGAAGATATATTTGCTCAAACTTCATCTTTAGAAAAGATGGACTTAGATAAAAAACCACTTTGGGGAATCCCTTTTACAGTAAAAGATAATATTGATGTAGAAGGTATTCCTACAACTGCTGCTTGTCCTGCATATGAATATATTGCAAAAGAAGATGCTTTTATAGTAAAAGTTTTAAAAGAAGCAGGTGCTGTTTGTATAGGAAAAACAAATCTAGACCAATTTGCAACTGGTTTAGTTGGAATTAGAACTCCTTATGGAGCACCTAAAAATGCCCTTGATGAAAACATTATTCCAGGTGGTTCTAGTTGTGGTTCTGCTGTTGCTGTTTCTCACCAACTATTTTCTTTTTCCCTTGGAACTGATACAGCAGGTTCAGGAAGAATTCCAGCAGCACTTAATAATCTAGTTGGACTAAAACCAACTTTGGGAGCTTTTTCAAAAAGAGGAGTAGTTCCTGCTTGTCTTACAGTTGATACTGTTTCAATTTTAGCTTTAAATATTGAAGATGCTTATGATATTTTTGAAGTTGCTAGCAAACATGATGAAAAAGATCCTTACTCTAAAAAAAGACCTAAAAACAAATATAAAAATACCCAAGATGTAGTTGTAGCTATTCCAAATAGCGATTCTCAAATCTTTATTGATGATGAAATTCAAAGAAAATCATATGAACAAACAATCTCTCTTATCCAAGAAAAAGGTTTTAAAACTATTGAAATAGATTTAAAACCTTTCTTTGAAGTTGCTCAATTATTATATGAAGGTACTTGGTTAGCTGAAAGATACACAGTAATTGGAGATATGATAAAAAATCAACCAAATGATATTTTAGATATTACTAGAAAACTTATCCAAAAAGCAGAAACATTTTCTGCAAGTGATGTTTATAGAGATATTTATAGATTTAATGAACTTAAAAAAGAGATTGAACCAGTATTGGAACAATTTGACATCTTATGTTTACCCTCAATGCCAAGAGTTGCAAGTGTAAAAGAGATAGAAAATGATCCAATAAAAGCAAATTCTAGACTTGGTATTTATACAAACTTTGTAAATCTTTTAGACCTCAGCGCAATAGCAATTCCTGTAAATAAAAGAGAAGATGGTTTTGCTGGAGGAGTTACACTTATAGCAAATGCCTTCGAGGAACTAAAAATTGCAAAGTTTGCTAAATATATCCAAAAAGATATGACTCTAACATATGGAAATAGTAAGGTTGAAGTAAAACTAAGTGATGATGATACTTTTGGCGTAACTTATGATGAGATAGAAGTAGCTGTTGTAGGAGCACACCTTAGAGGAATGCCCTTAAATAAAGACTTATTAAAATTAAATTCAAGATTTTTATACGAAACAAAAACAACTCCAAATTACAAACTTTTTAAACTTCAAGGTGAAGAAATACTAAAACCTGGGCTTATTCAAGATGAAAATGGAGTTTCTATTGAACTTGAAGTTTGGGCAATACCAATTGAAAATTTAGGAGAATTTGAGAGAACTATCCCAAAACCCTTATGCATAGGTTCAATTGAATTAGAAAATAAAAAAACTGTAAAAGGTTTTTTATGTGAGCCAAGTGCCTTAATTGGTGCAAAAGATATTTCAAGTTTTGGTGGCTGGAAAGCTTTTTTAAATTCAAATCAAAAATTAAATTAAAGGATAAAAAATGGAAAGAAGAGATTTTATGAGAATAGCAGGTGCTGCTTCAATACTGCCTTTTTTAAGATATTTACCAACAGAGGCAAATGCAGCAACTGGGAGCAATGGTGTTTTAGTAGTTGTTAGTGGAAACAATATCAATAGTTTAGATTTACATAGAAAAGGTACAAATAGACCTAGTTATCAAGTTACTGTAAATATTTATGACAGACTTGTAAAATTTGGAGTTAAAACTCTTCCTGATGGCTCATATGCATATGATTCTACAAAAATAGAACCAGAAATTGCCCAATCTTGGGAATTTTCAGATGATAAAAAATCAATTACTTTTAAAATCAATCCAAAAGCTAAATTTTGGGATGGCACACCAGTTACTGCACATGATGTAAAATGGTCTTTTGATAGAGCTGTTACTTTAGGTGGTTTCCCAACTGTACAGATGAAAGCTGGTTCTATGTCAGATCCAAAACAATTTGTTGCTGTTGATGATATAACATTTAGAATTGATTTACCATTTCCTTCTAAATTAACACTTCCTGATTTAGCTGTGCCAATTCCTTTTATTATCAATTCAAAAGTTGCTAAAGCACATGCTAGTGCAAATGACCCTTGGGCTACAGAGTATTTACATAAGACTCCTGCTGGTTCTGGACCGTATAAAATCTTAAGATGGGATCCGGGGCAACAATTTGTTTATCAAAGAAATGAAGATTATGCCATAGCTCAAAAACCTGCAATAAAAAGAGTTATAGTAAGAGAAGTACCATCAGCTTCTACTAGACGAGCATTATTAGAGAGAAAAGATGCAGATCTATATACAAATGTTCCACCAAAAGATGTAAAAGAATTCAAAGAAGAAGGCAAAATAAAAGTTTCTGGTGCTCCTATTGATAACTGTATACATGTTTTAGGATTAAATGTTAAATATAAACCTTTTGATAATAAAAAAGTTAGACAAGCTATTGCTTATGCTATTCCTTATGAAGAGATTTTATCATCAGCTGCTTATGGAAGAGGAAAACCTATGTTTGGAGCAAGTAGTAAAACTCCATCAAATATTGTATGGCCGCAACCATCTCCTTATAATACAAATATAGAAAAAGCTAAAAAACTATTAGAAGAAGCTGGATTTAAAGATGGGTTTAAAACAACACTTTCGTATAATTTAGGTCTTGCATCATGGCAAGAACCAACCGCACTTCTAATCCAAGAAGGATTGAAAAAAATAGGTATAAAAGTTAAACTTGACAAAATTCCAGGGGCAAATTGGAGAACAGCAGCACTTGTTGAAAAAAGACTTCCTATGCATTTAGAAAACTTTGGAGGGTGGTTGAATTATCCTGATTATTACTTCTTCTGGGCATATAAATATGGACACTTATTTAATTCATCAAATTATAAAAATGAAAAAATTGAGAAACTAACAGATGAAACACTTCATATGGAAATAGATAATCCAAAATATGAAAATATGATTAAAGAGATGATTGAGATTGTTTATGATGATGTTCCTAGAATCCCATTATATCAACCATATTTAGATGCAGCAATGCAAAAAAATATTGATGGCTATGTTTCATGGTTTCATAGACAGCTTGATTGTACAACCATTACAAAATCATGAAAAATAAAATAACACAAATATTAAGAAGATTGTTTCAATCAATTCCTTCAATTATAGGTATTGTCATAATCTCTTTTTTATTAACAAGAGCACTTCCAGGTGACCCAGCAGTTTATTTTGCTGGGGCTATGGCAGATAAAGAATCAATTGAGCAAGTACGGGTTTCTTTGGGTTTAGATAAAGGTATTGTTGAACAATTTTTTATCTATGTACAAAATCTTTCCCATGGTAATTTAGGCATGTCTTTAAATACAGGTCTTCCAGTTTTAGAAGAACTTACTACTAGACTTCCAGCCTCTTTGGAATTGACTTTTTTAGGTCTAAGTTTTGCATTAATAATCGCAATTCCTTTAGGTATTTTGTCTGCAACTAAACCTGGAACTTGGATTGACCATCTAACTAGAGTATTAGTTACTATGGGAGTATCTTTACCTACGTTTTTTACGGGACTATTTTTGATATACATTTTTTATTATCTTTTAGGTATTGCTCCTTCTCCCATTGGACGATTGGAAATTATGTATTTATCACCTCCCCATGTAACAGGATTTTATACTATTGATTCTTTGTTAGCAAATGATATGGAGACATTTTGGGCAAGTGTAAGACAGCTAATGTTACCTGCAATTACACTAGGAATATTTGCTCTAGCACCAATTGCTAGGATGACAAGAGCTTCCATGTTAAATGCTTTGTCAAGTGATTTTATAAGAACTGCAAGAGCAAATGGCCTGCCAAGAAGTAAGATACTAATAACTTATGCCCTTAGAAACTCTTTATTATCAATACTTACAACACTAGGAATGGTTTTTTCATTTCTTTTAGGTGCAAATGTATTGGTTGAAAAAGTATTTTCTTGGCCTGGAATTGGCTCTTTTGCTATTGAAGCACTTGTGGCTTCTGATTATGCAGCAGTTCAAGGTTTTGTACTTACTATGGCATTACTTTTTGTTGTGGTAAATTTAACTATTGACATAATTTTAACTCTTATTGACCCCCGTGTCTCTATAGATAATTAGGAAAAAATATGAAACAATTTTTTACACATTTTAAATATATTTTAAAAGATAATTTAATTACTGCATTTTCATTTTTCATGTTTTTTGCTTTTATATTTTTGGCTATATTTGGTTCAGCTATTGCACCTTATGATCCACTTTTGACAAATGCACATGCAGTTTTATCTCCTCCCTCTTGGGAACATCTATTTGGAACTGATAATTTAGGAAGAGATGTTTTAAGTAGAGTAATAGTTGCTACAAAACTTGATTTATGGATAGCTTTTTCAGCAGTAATTTTATCCTTTATCATTGGTAGTGCTTTTGGGGCAATTGCTGGTTATTTAGGTGGTTGGGCTGATAAAATAATTGGTCGATTTTCTGATGCAATTATGGCTTTCCCACTTTTTGTTTTAGCAATGGGAATTGTGGCAACTTTGGGTAATTCTATTGAAAATATTATTTATGCAACTGCTGTTATTAATATACCATTTTATGCAAGGGTAACAAGAGCCGAAGTTCTAATAAGAAGAGATGCAGGATATGTTCAAGCTGCAAGACTTAATGGAAATTCAGATTTTAGAATCCTTACTTTTCAAATATTTCCAAACTGTTTGCCACCTATGATGATACAAATTTCTTTAAATATGGGTTGGGCAATATTAAATGCAGCAGGATTATCATTTATAGGATTAGGCGTTAGACCACCTGATGCAGAGTGGGGAATTATGGTAGCTCAAGGAGCCACATATATTGTTTCAGGAGAGTGGTGGTTAGCCCTATTCCCAGGACTTGCACTTATGCTTGCAGTATTTTGTTTTAATCTATTAGGTGATGGATTAAGAGATTTAGTAGACCCTAAAAAAAGAACATAAGGAGCTAATATTATGTATTCATTTTTAAAAATAGATGAGTTATCAATAGATTTTAAAACACGAAATGGAACAGTTCATGGACTAAAAAAAGCCTCAATGAATATCCAAAAAGGTGAGATTTTAGGAGTAATTGGAGAGAGTGGTTCTGGTAAATCAATTACAGCTTTTACAGTAATGGGATTATTAGATAGTGCAGGAAGAGTAACAAATGGGAAAATAGAGTTTGAGGGATTTCCTCTAACAACTGCAAAAGAGAAGGATTTTAAAGAAATCAGAGGAAGAGAAATCTCTATGATATTTCAAAACCCAAGAGCTGCTTTAAATCCTATAAGATGTGTGGGTAAACAAATAGAAGATGTACTTATTTGTCACCACCAAGCAAGTCCACAAAATGCAAAAGAAAAAGCGATAAAAATACTAGAAAAAGTAAAAATAGTAAATCCCGAAGATAGATATTGGTCTTATCCTTTTGAACTATCAGGGGGAATGTGTCAAAGGGTTATGATAGCAATTGCAATTGCTTGTAATCCAAGACTTTTAATAGCAGATGAACCAACAACAGGACTTGATGTTACTACTCAAAAGGTAATAATGGATTTAATTAAAGATTTGGCAAAAGAGCATCATATGGCTGTTATGTTAATAACCCATGACCTTGGAATGGCAGCAATGTATTGTGATAATATTTGTGTTATGCAAAAGGGTGAGATAGTAGAAAAAAATAGTGTTTATGAACTTTTTACAAAACCAAAACACCCATATACAATAAAACTAATAGCAGCATCCCCTGGTCCAAAATCTAAACTTTCAGATTTGACTGCTATTCCAGAAGAGATGGAAGGTGAAAAGATAGTCTCAAAAAAGCAAATACACAATGAAATAACAAAAAAAGGTGAAGTGATTTTAGAAGTTCTAAACTTAGTTAAAAAGTTTCCTCTAAGGGACAAAAGTAGCCTCTTTGCAAAGAAAAAAGAAGAGAATACTTTTACAGCGGTAAATGGAATCACCTTCAATCTAAAAAAAGGGGAAAGTTTAGGATTAGTAGGTGAATCAGGTTGTGGTAAATCTACAACATCAAATATGATTACAAAACTTTTAGACCCAACTTCTGGTGATATAATTTTAGAAAATGAAAATATCACAGCTTACACATCTAAACAATTTGCAGCCATGAAACAAAGAAATAAAATACAAATGGTATTTCAAGATCCAACAGATAGTTTAAATCCTAGATTTAATGCTTTTGATTGTATTGCAGAGCCCCTTAGACGACTTTTGAAAATGAGAGACAGAAAAAAAATAAAAGAAAAAGTAGAAGAATTATCTTTAATGGTAGGACTTCCTATTCATTTACTCTCTAGATTTCCCCACCAACTTTCAGGTGGTCAAAAAGCAAGGGTAGGAATAGCAAGAGCAATATCAGTAAATCCAAAGATTTTGATTCTAGATGAGCCAACTTCTGCCCTTGATGTATCAGTTCAAGCGGTAGTATTACAGTTATTAGATAGATTAAAAAAAGAGTTAGGTATGAGTTATATCTTTGTTTCACATGATTTAAATGTTGTAAAACTATTATGTGAAAGAGTAATCGTGATGAATAGAGGTGAAATAGTTGAACAAGGAAATGTCTATGATATTTTGGAAAATCCACAAAAAGATTATACAAAAAAACTTATTGATTCAATTCCACATTTTGAGCCAAATAAACTAAAAATGGCTTAATTTGTAAAGAAGAAGAATAGGATATAATTTCACATGAAAAATATATTAAAATACCTTACTGTACTGTATGTTGAAGATGATGATGAAGTGAGAGAAAACATCACAAATACCATTTCAAATATTGTTAAAAAAGTCTATTCTGCCTCAAATGCAAAAGAGGCTTTAGAGATATATGATGAAATAAAACCTGATATCATCTTCACAGATATTGATATGGAAGGTATGAATGGGCTAGAACTCATAAAAGAGATAAGAGAAGAAGATAGCCAAACTCCAGTTGTAGTTTTAACAGCTTATAAAACAGAAAGCTTTCTTATGGAAGCTGTCTCTTTACATCTGGAGTCTTATATCATAAAACCTATTTCTTATGCCTCTTTAAAAGAGGCTTTATTTAATTGTTCTCAAAAACTACTAGAAAGAAATAAATTTGAAATAACATTCCAAAATGGCGCTAAATATAACCTGCATACTCATATCTTTACTAATAGTACAAATGAAATAGAGAGACTACAAAATAAAGAGAGACTTCTTTTAGAAACTTTAATTGAGAATAAAAATGAATTAGTTTTTTATGATATTATAGAAGAAAATGTTTGGGAAGGTGACCTTTTAAATAAAGGAACACTAAAAGTACTCATTGGAAAACTTCGTCAAAAAATAGGAAAAGATAACATCTTAAATGAAAACGAACAAGGTTATAGGCTTTTAACTTGATAGGAAATAAATACAAACTACATGTATCTTCTATAATAATTATTGGATTATTTTTATCCATATCTGTTAGTTATATTATTAATAATATTGAAGAAAAAAATATACAAAGTAGATTTCAAAATATAGTCGATAATAAAACAAAATCTTTTTATAGAGAAATTTTATTAAATCTCGAAACTCTTTACAGCTTATCAATTCTTTATAATAATGGTCAAACTCCTACAAAAGAACAGTTTTCAAAAGAAGCAAAAAAAATAATACAAAGACATGATGCTATTCATGCTTTAGAGTGGATTCCAATAGTTCCAAATGAAAAAAGAAAACTTTTTGAAAAGGATTTTTTCTTTACAAAAGAATCAAAAAATAATAATATGAAAAAAGTAGAATCAAAAGATAGGTATTTTCCAGTATATTATGTTGAACCCTTTTTAAATAATGAAAAGGCCTTAGGCTTTGATTTATCAAGCGATAAAAATAGATTTGAAACTATAAAAAAAGCTTTAAAAACAAAAAGCCCACAAGTTACTCAAGCAATAGAGTTGGTACAAAAAAAGAACAAAAAAGGGTTTTTAACTTTTTTGCCTATCTTTGATGAAAATGAAGATATCAAAAGTTTTGTTCTTGGTGTTTTTGTTATAGAAGATATATTTAAAAAATCAATTTTAGAAGAAGATGAAACTTCAAACGAGATAAATTTCAAAATATTTGATACCACAAATAAAATAAATGAAGAGATTTATTCTCACAACTCTTTAAATAAAATATATAAACACCTAAAATATAAAAAAAACTTACCAGTTATTTGGTCTAGACAATGGACTTTTGAAGCAATACCTAGCTTGAGATATATAAATGAAAGAAGAAGTTTTGTTACAGAACTAAGCTTATTTATTGGAATCCTTTTGACAATCATAGTTTCTTATAGAATCAATAAATTTTATAACTTGAAATATGAATCAATACAAGAACTTAAGAATAAAGATGAGATTTTGTATATCCAATCTCGTTATGCCACAATTGGTGAAACCCTATCAAATATCGAGCATCAATGGAGAAGTCCCTTATCAAAAGTATCTTCAAATATCATCTCCTTACAAAGTGAGATAGAGTTTAAAGGTATGCCATCTCAAGAAAAACTCCAAAATTCACTTAATAATATGCAAAATACTTTAGTGTATATGAGTAATCTTGTAGATGAATTTAAAAATTTCCATATTCAAGATAAAATCAAAACTAACTTCTTATTTGATGATACTTTAGATATCGCCCTAAAACTTTTAGAACACGATTTTACAAAATTAGATTTAAGAGTTAAAAGAGATAATAAAAAAGAACAAATAAGAATATATGGCTATCAAAATGAGTTTTCACAAGTACTTATTAATATCTTATCTAATTGTAGGGATGCCTTTATAGAAAGAAGAGTAAATAAGCCTTTAGTGGAAATATTTACCTATGAAAAAGATAATAAAAAGTTTATAACCATAAGAGACAATGCAGGTGGAATAGATGAAAAACATATCGAAAATATATTTGAACAATTTTTTACTACAAAACAAAGTTCAGGTATAGGATTGCACTTATGTAAAATGATTATAACTGAACATATGAATGGAAAAATAAGTGTAAAAAATGGCACCTTTTATATAAACAAAGAGAAATGTACTGGTGCCACATTTACAATAGAATTTCCTATTTAAAAAATTTATATTTCTTTAGATAAATACTCATACAAATATAACTGTTTTCGTAACTCTTTTATTGAATCCAAATTTAAACCCTCTTCTATCCAAGATTTTATATTTTGAGGGATTTCAAGTGGTTTTAAAAGCTCTTCTTTTTTCTCTTTTGATATTTTTTCATGCTCATTTAAAACTGAAACATGAGATAAAATAGATGTCAAACCCAAGTCTCTTATTTGTGCTATTTCTTCTACTGTTTTCCCATCTTCTATTAACTCAAAAGTCTCTAAATATGTTTTTGTAAGTTTTTTCAAAGGAGCTTTTTCTTCTAGTTTTTCACTAAACTCCTCTTTTATACTTTTACATAATGCTAAAAAACTCTCACCATATTTTTCATATTTTACAAGACCTACTCCATTGATATCTAACATCTCTTCTTTTGTAAGAGGAAGTTTTGAAGCTAGCTCTTTTAGAGTTTTATCCCCAAATATCACATAAGCTGGTACTTCACTCTCTTGGGCTATCTCTCTTCTCAAACTTCTAAATTTCTCATATAACTCTTCATCAAAACTCAGTTCCGTAACTTCTTCTTCAATCTTTTGAGCAATACCAAGTTTATCACTATCTATTAGAACTTTCTCATTTCCTTTTAGTATCTCCATACCAAGATTACTAATTTTTAATGCTCTAAATTCACCTAAATTTAAAGCTTGTATATCTATAAGTTTATCAGCAATAGCCACCCACTCGTTTTTACTTTTATCTGCTCCCAAACCATAAACACTAAGTTTATCATGTGCAAACTCTAAAAGCTTTTGATTTTTTGAACCCCTTAAAATATCTATGATATGATTTGCTCCAAATCTTTGACCACTTCTATAAACAGCACTTAAAAACTTTTGTACATCTATACTCACATCAACTTGTTCAATATCACCTTTTGTACAGTTATCACACAAGATTTTACAATCTTCACACTCATCTTCAAAATAGTTTGCGATGATTTTATGCCGACAATTATTTGATACACAATATCTATACATGGCTTCAAGTTTATCAAGCCCTGTTTGCTTATATCCCACATCTATGGCGTCTTCTATTTGTATTTTTCTTTTTACCTCATCAGATTTTGAGTAAAGTAAATACACATAAGACATATCTCCATCACGACCTGCTCGACCTATCTCTTGATAATAGTTTTCAAGTGTTTTAGGCAAAGATGTATGTATGACAAAACGAATATTAGACTTATCAATTCCCATACCAAAAGCAATAGTTGCCACAACGATATCAATCTTCTCATAAACAAAATCATCATAAACTTCATCTTTAACAGCTGGTGATAATCCAGCATGATAAGCCTTAGCTGTATATCCACTTTCACATAAAAATTGTGCCGTACTTTCTGCTTCTTTTCTTGTAAAAGTATAGATAATCCCACACAAGCCTTTATGTGCTTTTAAAAAACTTAATATCTGTTTTTTACCATTTGAAATTCGAGGTTCAACTTTTATATCAAGATTATCTCTAACAGTTTTTGCCCTAAAGTGTTTCGCACCTTGCAAGTTCAGATTTGAAGCGATATCTGCTTCTACCTTTTTTGTAGCAGTTGCAGTAAATGCAGCTATAGCAGTATGGGGAAACAGTCTTTTTAGTTTATCCAGATTTCTATACTCAGCTCTAAATTCATGACCCCAAGCAGATACACAATGAGCTTCATCGATAACAAAATAGTTGATATTGATTCGTTGTAATACTCCAACAAACTCATTAGAAGTAAATCTCTCAGGTGCCACATAAATAAACTTCAACTCACCTCGCAAAAGCTTCTGCATAGTAAAGCCATTCTCTTCACCACTTTGTGATGAACTTATCATGTCAGCTTTTATATCCAAATCATTGAGTGCTTTTATCTGGTCTTGCATAAGAGCAATAAGTGGAGAGATTACGACTGTCGTTCCCTCCATAAGAAGTGCTGGGAGTTGATAACAAAGTGATTTACCACCACCAGTTGGTAAGATGGTTAGTACATCTTGTTTATTGATGATACTGTCTACTACTTCCTCTTGAAAGCTTCTAAAGTGTTCATGTCCGAAAATATCTTTTAGTATTTTGTGTTTATTGTTCATTGGGGGATTTTAGCATAAATTTAGTTAAGGAGTATAAGAATGATTTAGAATAAATACAAATATTCTACTTCTTTATTCGTTAGTAGAATTGTACAGAAATACAATAGAAATATGTATTTACATATCTCCAGAGATTAAATATACTTTTTACATTATTTAAATACATTTTAAGGAAAAAACAATGGATAAAAAAGTTTATTTTATAACAGGAGTTTCTCAAGGTTTAGGCTATGAGATGACAAAACATTTTTTAAAGGAAGGTCATATAGTTGCAGGAACAACAAGAGATATTAGTAAAATAGATACTACATTAAGTACAAATACCAATTTTTTAGCTTTAGAAATTGATTTATCAAATAGAAAAGATATTGAGACTTCAGTTAATCAAGTGATTAGGAAATTTTCTAGGATTAATGTTCTTATAAACAATGCAGGATATGGATTATTTGGTGCTATAGAAGAGCTTAGCCAAAAAGAGATAGAAAACAATTATAATATCAATGTTTTTGGACTAATCAATGTATTAAGTGCAGTTTTACCAATAATGAGAAAACAAAGAAGTGGGCATATTTTCAATATCTCAAGTATTGGTGGATTTATTGGTACTTTTCCTGGTTCTGGTATTTATTGTTCTACTAAATTTGCCGTTGCTGGACTAACAGAAGGTTTAAAAGCTGATGTAGAAGAGTTTGGTATAAAGGTGATACTTGTTTATCCTGGATATTTTAGAACCAATTTTTTAGAATCTACATCAATGAAAGCACCAAGTAACGAAATTTCAGATTATAAAGAAGCTAAAAAGATGGTATCAACGCATCAAAATGATATCAATCAGAATCAACCAGGTGATCCTAAGAAACTCGCAAAAATGATTTATGAAGTTTCACTATTAGATGAAGTTCCTTTTCATTTATTTTTAGGCTCAGATTCGTACTCTTATGCAAAAAATAAAATAGATACTCTGGAAATAGAGTTGGAAAAAAATAAAGAGTTAAGTTTTAGTACTGACTTTTAAATTAAACAAGAGCTTATCCCAAGAGGCTACACCCTCGTAGTCATCAAAAGAACGAAAAGCATTATACCCAAAAGTATTTTTTAGTATCTCATATTTATTATTCATTATGAGATACTATCATACTTTGAGTTAAATAGTATTTTTCCTGTTTTGCCCAAATTGAGGCAATAATTGACCTTGCAATATTATACCAAATACTAAAGATAGCACCAGGAAGAGCACTTAAAGTACTAAAATATTTTATAGAAAGAGCTACTGCTAAACCTGAGTTTTGCATCCCCACTTCTATAGCTACAGATTTACACTCTTTTTTATCATAACTAATTAGCTATATAGTATCCACCTAATAGACCGGATAAGTTATGTAATACAATACCAGCTAATAGCTATAAACCAACAGTATGAATTTTTGATTCATTTAAAACTACTACAATCGCAATGATAAACACAATAGAGATAATAGACAAAGAAGCAAATAAATCTTGATTTTTCTCAATATATTTATTAAAGAAATAATTCACTATTACACCTATAACAACTTGTGCTAATACTATTTTTAAGATACTAGACAATATACTTGAAGCTGGTACGGGTACGTTTTGTCCTACATAAAATAATGTCAAATAAGGAGTTATTACTATAGATAAAAGTATAGAAACAACTGTCATACTTATGGATAATGCCACATCAGCTTTAGCTAAATATGCTATTACATTTGAAGCAGTACCATCAGATACTGCACCTACTAAAATCATTCCAAAAGTAAGTTCTGTAGAAAAGTCAAAAGCTTTTGAAATAACAAAAGCAGCCAAAGGCATAAGTAAAAACTGTAAAACTACAGTTAATCCAATAGGCTTAGGCTTTTAAAGGTCTATATAAATCTAACTAAAAAAAGATTCATTTTTGTACAATTTTTTTAATATCTCATATTTGTTATTGATAATTAAGATATTTATATAACTTAAACTAAAGCGAAAAAAAAGATTGTTCTTTTTAGAATTTTAAGATTTTAGTATTAAAATAACAGAGGTAAGATAGCCTCTGCTTATTTTATTTTAGGAGATATAAAATTAATTAATACTTTTTTTCAACCAACTTTTCGCATCAGTCACTTTAATATTTTTTTGAAAATTGAATGTTAATTCTTTATCCCATGCTACTCCATCTTCTCTTGCAAAGGCAAGTCTATACTTAGCAGCTATATTATTTTCATCTTTTTCTATATCTTTATTTAAGTCAGCCATATTCAATAACTTCCTTTCAAAAGGCTCTCCCATAACCTCCTCAGTCACATCAGCTAATTTAGCATAAGAAATTGTATCTCCAGCTACAAAAACTACTTCGTTTCTAAGCTCAGGTACAAAAGTAATCTCGGCTGTTAATATTCCAATATCTTCAGGAGTAGTAACAGTAACTTTATAATCCCAATCACCCAAGGCACAAACTACTTTTTCTTTTAGATTTACAATTCCAAAATGTGGAGAAAATAGATAACTAGTAAATATTCCAGTAGATACAATTACCCAATTAGTAATATTTTGAGAATGTAATAACTCCCGAACATCATATTGTTCATCCCAAACTGGTTGACCACTTCCTTTTCCAACAATATCATAATCCACACCAAACTGCCATGGAATATAATTAGTAACTTTTGCTTTTAATACAGCACTAGTAATCTTAATTTGTGTACCTTTCCCTCCTACAAAACCACTACAGTTTACAACGGTTTCAAATTCACAAAAGATTTCACTTAACTCTTCTATTGAATCATTTTGTAAATCGCCGCTTACAACTTCTATCCCCTTAGATTCAAACTCTTTAAGCCTTTGTTCTTTTTCTTTGCTTGGAGTTATTATCGATTCTTTTTTAAGTAATACATATAAAGAGCATTGCTTAGTTTTTATTTTTTTACTAAAGGCATCAATCATTGACATCCCTAGTTCCCCTGCTCCAATTATAAGAATTTTACTATTATTTGAAATATTCATTATCTTTCCTTGTCTTAATTTATTAACAAGGTAAGTATATTTTTTAGACGAAAATATGTAAATAGAGATTTCTATAAATCTTATGCATAATTCTATAAATATAGATCTATTCTAGATTGTACTCAGCATAAGATACTTTTGCATCCTTTGGAGAAAATCCAAAATACTTTTTAAACTCCCTACTAAAGTGTGAAATATTTTCATATCCTACTTTTGTAGCTACTTCATTTACTTGTAGATTTTCTTGGATAATTAGATCCCTTGCTTTTGTTAAACGAATTTTTTTTATATATTGTAAAGGAGTATGTAAAGTGATTTTTTTAAAATGAGTATGAAAAGACGCCACACTCATATCCTCTTCTCTTGCTAAAGATTCTATATCTAAATTATTTGAAAAACCATTATGAATACTCTGTAGCGTTCTTGCAATTTTTGCTTCTTTTGAAGACTTATCAAATAATTTATATAAAAATTTTGCATTTTTACCTTTTAGAATTCTATAAAATAGTTCTTTAAGAAGTGCCTTACCTAAGATTCTTGACTCTTCTTTAGACTTTATAACTTTTATCAATTTATATAAAAGATCTTCTATCTCAGGAGTAACACTATCGACAAAAGTTCCTTGTAAAGTGTCTGTTAGTTCATCACTGAAATCTTCAGATAATTCTTGGATAAGCTGATATATCTCTTTTTCATCTATTGAGATAATCATACTTATCATCGGCTCTTCTTGTGAGGCAAAATATGTTTGACCTTCAAGGGGTAATTTTGATGATGCAACTAAATAATTACTTTTATTGTATTCGAGTACATGATTATTTAATTTTACAGTTTTACTATTTTGAAAAGTAAATACAACCCAATTATCGTAAACACATGGGCTTAAAACCATAGGTGAGCTTACTTTAAACAATTTTAGATTATCTAAGTAAGTATTATAAAGACCATCTTCTTTTAGTAGTTTTTCAAGTTCATTAAGTGATTTTTGATTCATATATTTTTTAAACTCCGGACATGCTTACCAGGAGCCATTCCAAAGTAGCTTGAATACTCCCTAGAAAACTGAGAAGTACTTTGATATCCCACATAAAAAGCAGCACCTTCTATATCCATATTTTCTAAAGTCATCAATCGTTTTGCTTCTAAAAGTTTCAGCTTTTTGCATATTGTAGTGGGCTTATTCCAGTAATAGTTTTAAAATGCTTATGAAAAGATGAGATACTCATGTTTACTGATTTTGCGATATCATCCATTAAAAAAGTTTCGTGCAGATTTTGATTTATAAAAGTAATTGCTTTAGATATTTTATAGGAATTGCTTTCTATAAAAGCTAGTTGTTGTAACTCTATATTTTGATTTGAGACTAAAAGTCTATAAAGTATCTCTTTAAGATATATTTTTGATAAAACCTCTACATCTTTTGGTGTTTCATTCAATTTTACTAGTCTTAAGATAGAACCTTTTAAATTATCATCTAAAATGTAAGTTGAAGCAGAAAAATTTGTAGTATCTACTTTATTTAAATTCATAGAAAACTCTTCAAAAGCTTGGAATATCTGCTCTTGAGAAAAAAGTATTTGTATAGATATAAAAGGCTCTTTTTCGCTTGCTTGTATAACTTTCCCAGATACTGCTAAAAAAGTTGAAGAGATAAAGTAAGATGCACTATCGTACTCAAATATTTTATCACCCACCATTACAGTTTTTGAGCCTTGTAAGATTATAAACAGTGATGGTTCATACATTGTGTGTAGAACCTCACCACTACTTAAAGATTTGAAGATTTTTACAAATGGTATATTTGTATTATTTATCCCTTCCTCTAAGCTTATCTTTTTAACAATTTGTTTTAGTTGTGATAAACCATCCATCTTCAAACCTTTTATGTATAATCATTTTATAATATATTTCTTTAAATAAACCCACCATTTACTTTATAGTTTGCCCCGTAATCCAATGGGCTTTATCACTAACTAAAAGCTCAATCACCTCTGCAATATCTTCAGTCTCACCAAGTCGTCCAAAAGAGTTCATTTTGCTTAACATCGTAATTTGCTCCTCTGATTTACCTTTCATAAATAGTTCAGTTTTCACAGGTCCTGGTGCGATTGCATTTATAGTTATACCTTTTACACCAAACTCTTTAGCAAGTTGTCTAGTTATTTGCTCAACTGCTCCTTTAGATGCAGCATATACACTATAAGCTGGAAACATCGCACCTGTAGCAGAAGTGGAAAAGTTGATTATCCTTCCGTCATTTTGCATATGTTTTATAGCTTGTTGACAAGCAAAATATGTACCTTTTACATTAATGGCAAAGTATCTATCAAACACCTCTTCACTTACTTTTTCAATTGGATTTTTTATCATCAATCCTGCATTATTAATAAGAATATCCACTTTTCCATAGGTTTTTATTGTTTGCCCAAAAAGTTTTTCTAGTTCACTAAGTTTAGATATATCTGCTTGTATAGATACAGCCTTTCCACCCTCAAAAATAATCTCATTTACTAATTCTTGTGCTTCTTTTTCATTTGAATTATAATTTATAACTGTACTTATTCCTAATTTCCCAAATTGAATAGCGACTTGTTTTCCTATTCCTCTTGATGCACCAGTAACTATAGCTACTTTATTTTCTATTTCTTTACTTATTATATTTTCCTTTTATTTTATATGAAAAGTATATGAAAAAAATATTTTTATAACTAGTTAATTTATAGATAATTTATGCCTAATCCTACAAATTTAGTTTGAAGATTTCAGGGATAGGATATTTATTAAAGATTATATTCTAGTGTTATTTGCATTTCTGATTGTTTAGATTCCTAACTTTTTTTTAGTATATTTACAACTGTTACTTTGAACTTTTTTTCTTCCCAGACTTTAATGAAGCCGGAAGTTAGATGTTTATTTTCGGTTAAGCCCGAAACTGTTTGAGCGTTAAGAAGAGTGCTAAATGCAATCTTTAGCGAGTTTTCTCAAAGAGAGTGCAAGCACAAGGCAGGGCAGAAAATAAATATTTAACTGGAAGGGAACTTTGCCTTCATCAACTCGTCTGGTTGATTTCTTGTTTCTTCTTTTCAACAAAAGAAGAAAAGAGCGGAGAGGTTTACCTCTTCAAGAGAGATATTCCTAAATATTTTACTACACCAAAGGAATATAAATCTCTGTTCTTAAATCCTCAGGTTTACAAGTAATGGGATTCTTATTCAAGTACTTTTCAACAATAGGTAAATCTCTTAATTCAACACCACTTTCTACAATCCAATCAGATACACCATCATAAGTATTGATTAATTCTTTATAGTCACCCTTATGCAAAAATACAGCGTATTTTCCACCATCTATTATTTTACTTTGAATCTTACCTTTTGGTTGAATTGTTTTATCTATACATGAAACACAAGCATCATATCTTAGTTTGTCTGCATCTGTAATACGGGGATTATCATGCCCTATTCCAAACATCATTACATCATCTCTTATAAAATACTCTGTGCCCACAAAGTTTATAAGAGTTTCCCATGCTTCAATACTGCATTTTGTATATTCACCTGTTTTTCTTATATATAAAATTTCTATATCTTCTACCTTTATTATTTTTGGTTCTAACATCTTATTTCCTCTTTTTAATTTTGCATTTTTTGCAAACTCTTTGGGAGTTATTCCAAAATGCTTTTTAAAAGCTTTTGAAAAAGAGGCATTGGTTTCATAACCACTATTCATGGCTATTTGAGTGATTTTTTGATTTGTTTTAAACTGTAAAGTAGTACTTTGAAGTCTCACTCTTCTGATATAATCAACCATACTCTCACCAACAATTGATTTAAAAATACGGTGAAAATGATACTTAGAAAAGCTAGCAATCTTTGATAACTCATCAAGGGTTAAATCACTATTATAGTTTTGCTCAATATATAAAACTACTCTACATACACTTTGAACATAATCATCTTTTGTACTCTTACTCATCCGCTCTCTTTCAAACTCTTTTATGTGGGAATTGTATTAAGATTTAGAAATTAAAACTACTCCAAGATTGCTATTATATTCTATAATTTTTAAAATAAAAAGGAAAGGAAAGTCTCTTTGGAAACTAAATTTAAAGATAGTTTTGTGCCTAATCTTAGGCTATTAAGATTAGGCATATTAGAATATTAAATTCTATTTTTAATTTTTTTCTTCTTTTGACCAAAAAGAAGCAATAAGTGATCCTGAGATATTATGCCAAATACTAAAAATAGCACCTGGTAAGGCACTTAAAGGAGTAAAATACTTACTAGCAAGAGCAACTGCTAGACCTGAATTTTGCATTCCTACTTCTATGGCAACAGTTTTACACTCTTTTTTATTATATCCAAACAATTTTGCTGTATAAAAACCACCAACTAATCCTGTTAAATTATGTAGCATAATTCCAACTAACAAATATAACCCTATAGTATCAATTCTTGAATGATTTAATCCAACAACTATTGCAATAATAAAAACAATTGAAACTATTGATAAAACAGCAAAAATATCATTATTTTTATCAATAAACTTATGGAAAATATAATTTACAATAACCCCTAAAACAACTGGTGCTAAAACTATTTTTAATATACTTAACAACATACTTAAAGCAGGCACAGGTACAGTTTGCCCAACATAAAGTAAGGTTAAATAAGGTGTAACTACAATAGATAATAGTGTAGAAACTATTGTCATAGTGATTGATAAAGCAACATCTGCTTTTGCCAAATAAGAAATTACATTTGATGCTGTTCCCCCAGAAACTGCTCCAACTAATATCATTCCAACTAAAAGTTCTGTTGAAAAATTAAACGCTTTTGAAATAACAAAAGCTGCTAGTGGCATTAATAAAAACTGTAAAACAACTGTCATAGCTATAATTTTAGGCTTTTTAACAACTCGTTTAAAATCTTCAACCTTTAAAGTAACTCCCATACAAAACATTATTAAAACAAGTAAAGGAACTATCCAACTTTTAAAATCAACAACCATACTTGATTCATAATATGCAAAAGTTGATGCTAATATTGCCCATAAAGGGAAAAGAAGTGTAAATTTTTTTATCATAATTATCCTTTTGAAAAAGTTTGTTATTCTACTCAAAAAGTATTAAAATAATTTAAACACAAATAAATACTTTTATTCTTGTTCTTGTTTTGACCAAATACCTGCAAGAATAGAGCCTGAAATATTATGCCAAATACTAAATATAGCCCCAGGAAGTGCACTTAAAGGAGAAAAATATTTCATAGCTAAAACAACAGCTAAACCAGAGTTTTGCATACCAACTTCTATAGCTACTGTTTTACATACAGTTTTATCATAACCAAATATTTTCGCAAAATAATATCCAGTTATTAGTCCCAAAAGATTATGACAAATTATTGCCAACATCAATGATAGGGCAATAGTAGAGATTTTACTCTCATTTATACCTATTATAATTCCTATAATAAATACAATAGAAATAATAGATAAAAGGGCAAAAATATCATGTCTTTTTTCAATATATTTATTAAAAATTTGATTTAATATAAGCCCTACAATTACAGGTACAAATACTATTTTTAAAATACTAAGAAGCATACTAAGAGCTGGTACAGGTACTGTTTGTCCCACATAAAGAAGTGTTAAATATGGAGTAATAATTATTGATAAAAGAGTTGATACAATTGTCATAGTAATAGAAAGTGCCACATCAGCTTTTGCTAAAAATGCTATTACATTTGAAGCAGTTCCACCAGAAACTGCTCCTACAAGTACCATTCCCACAAGTAGTTCATCAGATAGATTAAATACCTTAGATACTATAAAAGCAAAAAAAGGCATAAATAAAAACTGCAATACCACAGTCAATGCTATGATTTTTGGTCTTTTAAAAACTCTTTTAAAGTCATCAATTTTTAAAGTAATCCCCATACAAAACATAATAAGAATCAAAAGTGGAATAATCCAACTCTTAAATCCAACTACCAAACTTGGCTGTAAATATGCAAGAAACGAAAATAAAACTGCCCATAAAGGAAACAGTATAGAAATCTTTTTTATCATAAGCTATCCGATGTTTTTTCTTATTCTACAAAAATAGGTTTAAATTTACTTGTAATTACTTAGAAACTATCTCCTCACAAGAAACCATTTTCGCATAAGTACCTTCAAGTGCTGCCATAAAAGAGTTATGTACTGATTTTGCAGGAACAATTTCTCCTAAAAATTCTAAATCTCTTGTTGTACAAGCATCATACACAACTGTACAACCATATCCCATATCACTTGCAGCTCTAGTTGTAGCATCTACACACATGTGACTCATCATTCCACATATTACTAACTCTTTTATTTCTTGTATTTTTAACTCATATTCTAAAGATGTATCTAAAAAACTATTTGGAAAGTTTTTTTCTATAATAGGCTCATCTTCACGGGGTTTTAAATTCTCGTGTATTTTCATTCCATATGTATCTGGTAAAAAGAATGTTGCGCCTTCATATAAACTTGTATGTTGTACATGAAATACTGGCATTTTATTCTCTCTAAAATATTCTAATAACTCTTTTGCTTTTAAACTTGCCTCTTGGGCACCTACTAATTCACAAGCTCCACCTTCAAAATAATCATTTTGAATATCTATAATTACCAATGCTTTACTCATTTTCTCTCCTTTATTTATTTAAAAAATCTTTTATATTTTGTGCAACTTTTTTCATTAGTCTATTTCTTGATTCACTTGATCCCCAACCAATATGTGGTGTTAAAAGTAGTCTTTCTTTATTTACAACTTTTAATAATGGATTAGTACGCTCAATTGGTTCTTTTGCAAATACATCAATACCACAATAGATCTTTTCTTCATCTATAATTTTGGCTAAATCATTTTCATTTATAATTCCACCACGACCAAGATTTAATAAAATAGCACCCTCTTTTATATTTTTCATATTTTCATAAATCAATAGATTTTTTGTATTTTCATTTAAAGGCGCATGGACAGATATAATATCGCAGCTTTGTAAAAGCTCGTCTAATTCAACTCTTTTGTAGTCTGAATTAGAA
Source organism: Arcobacter sp. F2176 (assembly GCF_004116465.1). Lineage (NCBI taxonomy): Bacteria > Pseudomonadati > Campylobacterota > Epsilonproteobacteria > Campylobacterales > Arcobacteraceae > Arcobacter > Arcobacter sp. F2176. The sequence continues at coordinate 195,607 of NZ_PDJV01000002.1, read as the reverse complement.
TTTTTTCCACTGGTTGAATAATAAACAACTTCACAACCAAAAGCCTCTACTTTTTTTGCTAAGTCTACTCCAATATCACCAAACCCTATAATCCCTACTCTTTTTTTATCCAATTCAAAAAAGATATCATCTGCATCATTAAAAGCTGGTACTTTTCCCCAATTTCCATTATTAAGAGAATCTTGATAATGATTTAATTTTTGAATAAAATAAAATATCATCCCAAAAGTAACTTGAACTACACTAGAAGTAGAATATCCAGCTACATTTTTTACTTCTATATTTTTACTTTTTGCATATTCTAAATCAACATTATCCGTTCCTGTTGCTGTTATACATATAAGTTTTATAGAAGAGTCATCCATTTGTTCTTTTCCTAAAACTACTTTATTTGTGATAACTATATCTGCATCTTTTGTTCTCTCTTTTGATTCACTTGCACTTGTTTTATCATAAGAGACAACTTCCCCAAACTCTTTAAAAATATCTATATTTATATCTGATCCTAATGTTGCTCTATCTAAAATAACTATTTTCATTTTATTCCTTTCTTCTTTTTATTTATTAATACTATTCCAATTATTATAGTAAATATTCCTATGATTTCGCTAAATTCTATTTTATCACCCAATAAAAAATATGAAACAATAGCAGCACTAACGGGTACCAAATAAAAGATAGCTGATACCTTTGATACTTCACCATTTTTTATCATAATATATAATAATGACAAGGCACCAATACTCACTCCAACTGTCATATAAAGTAAGGCAATAGTAAAATCAACATTCCAATTTATATGAGCATCTTCAAAAAGCAAAAATGGTAAAACCAAAATTGTGGAACTAAAAGTCTGTATTGCACCACCTGAGTAAAGATTCATATGAGAACAATACTTCTTTTGATACAAACTTCCAATACTAAGACCCAATAATGAAATAAAAGCCCAAAACAGACCAAGAGCTGAAAAGGAAGTTTCAAGTTTTGAAAAAACCACAAAACCAACTCCCACAAATCCTATTATTAGTCCTGTCCAAACTCTTATGTTAATATCTTCATTTAATAATTTTAAGGCTAAAGCAGTTACAACAATTGGTTGTAAAGCTATTATCAAAGCATTTGTTGCCCCAGATATACCATAACTAACGGCTAAAAATCCTCCTATTGAAAATGTCCCAACAGTTAAACTTCCAGCAATGGATATATGTAAAAACTCTTTTTTAGTTTTAGGCATTGGTATTTTAAATATAAGCGTAATCAAAAGTAAGATACAAAAAGCAATAAAAAACCGTACTTCTAAAAAAGCCATTGGAGATGCATTTTGTAAACCATATTCACAAAAAATAAATCCACTTCCATATAAAAACATGAAAAAAAATGGCAGAATAGATTTTTGTATATAAAATTTCACACTTAACCTTTATTTACTATAGCTTGAAATTGTTCTTTTTTATTTATCAAATTCATAGCAATAAGAACAATAATAATTCCAATAAATACATTCAACTCCAGACTTTTATCCAATACAAAATAAGCTACAATAGCAGAAGCTACAGGTAATAAATAAAATAAAGAAGATACTTTTGATACTTCACCATGTCTAATCATATAGTACAATAAAGACATAACTCCAATACTAGCAATCACAGACATATAACTTAAAGCAATTATAAATTCGCCACTAAAATCAACTCTTATATCTTCAAAATACAATAATGGTAAAACAATAATTGCAGAAGCAAATGTTTGGATTACTCCACCTGTAATCAAATTCATATTTGAACAATATTTTTTTTGATACAAATTCCCAAAACTCATACTAAACAATCCCAATATTGCAAATAAAAAACCTATTAACTCATTTTTATTAATTTCTCCATCAAGCCCTAAAACAAGCCCTACTCCAATGAGTCCAAGTATTAGTCCAAACCATGCTCTTTTACTTACTTCTTCACCTAAAAACTTCATTGCAAAAAATGAAACTACAATAGGCTGTAAGGAAATAATCAAAGAACAAAGAGCGGGTGACAATCCATAATCTATTGAATTAAAACAACCAATAGAAAAAAGTCCTACAGATAAAATCCCAGCAATACTTATGTGAAATATTTCATTTAAATTTTTAGAAAACTTTGCTTTAAATATAAATGCAACTAAGAGCAAAACTACAAATGCAAGTAAATATCGTAATTCTAAAAAAGCCATACTGCTTGAATAAGTCAATCCCATTTTTATAAATACAAAACCAGCACCTGAAAGTATAATAAATGATAAAGGAACTATAAAAGATTTCAATTTTAACAACATTTTTTCTCCTTGACTGTTTAGTCAATTAGAAGTATAGCAAAGTCTTGACTAATTAGTCAAGACTTTTTGAAATTATTTTTTTAGTGAGTTTAAAAACAGATCAAGTTGAGAAAGACAATCATAGAAAACTTGACCATCTTGAGATTTTTTTGCAGTTCCTAAGCATCCTTCAATTGAGGCAACGATATACATAGATAAAGCTCTTGTATCATTATGATTAATCTCTTTATTTTTTACAGCTTTATCCAAAGCTTCTTTTATAATAGATTCAAATCTTAAATAGACTTTTTCTAATGCCTCTTTAAAATCTTTATCTTTAGGTGAGAGTTCTTGAACCAAATTATTAAGCTTGCAACCCAATCTAAAATCAAAACCACCCCTTTGTTTTAGTAAAGACATAATCTCATCTATTATATTCTCATCATAATTCAAAAGAATAGAATACTTAGTCTCAGTATAAAGGTTTATTCTCTCTTTTATAACTGCAAGAGTTAACTCTTTTTTTGACTTAAAGAAGTGATACATACTTCCTTTATTCATATTAGCTTGTTTTAAAATCTTATCAACCGAAGTTGCTGCATAACCATTGTGATATATTTCATCAAATGCTACATCTAATAATTTATCTCTACTACTCATTTTAGTTTCTTCTTTGCCCTTGTTTTGGTTCAGTGACTTCTTTTTGCAAGTCCACGCTTAGATTATTATAAAACAATTCACCATAATCTGTCAATCTATTTATTGTCTCATATGCTTGTTTTATATCATTATTATATTTTAAAGCATCTTGTAATATTTTTATAATTTTAACTGATTCTAAAAAGTTAATATGAGAAGGTGCTTCTATAGGAGAAGAATAATATTTATGCATACGCTCCACTAAATTTTTATTTCTTATTTCTATAAAAACTGACTCAATTGGGGATTTAAAAAATAGTACCTTTTGTTTTACATTGATTGAGATATAAGTCGTCTCCATACCATATATTTTTCTTGAAAAAGAGTCAAATAAAAATAGTTTCTTATTGTAATTATTATTAAACAATTCATAAATAAGTTCAAGTATTTTTATCTTCTCCTCTTTTGTATAAAAGTTCCCAATACTTGCAAAACAAAAAGATAGTATAGATTTTATTGAGTACCATTCAGTTGTATCATAATCATATCTAAGCATTTGATTTATTCTATTTTGTTTTAGTGCTTCTATTTCTGAACTTGTTTGGGTTCTATATATTCTTTTTACTGCTGTATCTCTATACATAGGCCCTGGGAACTGTGCTTGTATTACAAATCTTCTATTTTCTTCTATTTCCATAATATATCTCATTCTTCCACAATAATCTTCATCGATTATTCGTACTTCTTTTTGTGGAATTTGAGTGATTGATTTTACAAATTCTTCTTCATTGCAAGCCTCTTCCCAAATATAATCTGGATACCTAAATAACTCACAAATTTTATCTTTGACACTTTTTGAAGGTTCAACATCTGTTACTCTATCAACCCAAGAAGTTACGGTTCTCCTATCTTTTTGAATTAATGATGCAAATTTTGATATACTTAAATTAGATCTTTTATATATCTCTATTAGCTTATCTATACTTGTTCTATAAGACATTTATTCCTCTTTTCATAATTATACTTGTAAAATTGTACCATTTTTATACATAAAATCAAGTATTGTACAAAATAATTATACATGTAATAAAATTGTGTTTTTTATTTCAACTATTATACAATACATACATTTCACTATGATGTATACTAACAATATAAAACTACAAAAGGATTTACATGAGCGCAGGAAAAAGATTTAGAGAAGCTCTTAAAGAAGAGAGACCATTACAAATTGTTGGTACAATTAATGCTTATCAAGCGTTACAAGCTACAAAAGTAGGATTTAAAGCTATTTACCTTTCAGGTGGAGGTATAGCAAATGCTTCTTATGGTTTACCAGATTTAGGTATGACTATGATTGAAGATGTATGTATTGATATTAGAAGAGTAACTTCAATTTGTGATACGCCATTAATCGTTGATGCTGATACAGGTTGGGGACATGCATTTAATGTAGCTAGAACTGTTAAAGAATTTATCAGATCTGGTGCTGCTGGATTACATATTGAAGATCAAGTTGCTGCAAAAAGATGTGGACATAGACCAAACAAAGAGTTAGTTTCAACTGAAGAGATGTGTGATAGAATCAGAGCTGCTGTTGATGCTAAAATGGAATTAGATCCAGATTTTTATATTATTGCAAGAACTGATGCACATGCTTCAGAAGGTCAAGAAGCTGCAGTAGCAAGAGCAAAAGCGTATGTTGAAGCTGGAGCAGATGCAATTTTTGCAGAAGCAGTTCATACATTAAAAGAGTACAAAGAATTTTGTGATCAAATGTCTGTACCTGTATTAGCAAACATTACTGAGTTTGGGGCAACGCCAATGTTTACTACTGAAGAATTAGGAAGTGTAGGTATTGAAATGGTACTTTATCCATTATCAGCATTTAGAGCTATGAACAAAGCTGCTTTACATGTATACCAAGAATTAAGAGATAAAGGTACTCAAGAAAGTACTTTAGACACTATGCAAACAAGAATGGAACTTTACGAAATGTTGGGGTATCACGAATATGAACAAAAAATGGATTCATTATTCGCAAAAGGTAAAGCTAAATAATTTAGCTTTACTAAAATAATTATAGATAACAAAAACAAAAGGAGACAATATGAGCACTACAACTACAGGATTTAAGCCAAAAAAATCAGTTGCACTTTCGGGGACTGCTGCTGGAAATACAGCTATTTGTACAGTTGGTAAAACGGGGAATGATTTACATTATAGAGGTTATGATATCTTAGAATTTGCAAATCAAGCCCAATTTGAAGAAATTGCATATTTAATCGTACATGAAAAATTACCAAATAAAGCAGAATTAAAAGCTTATAAAGAAAAATTACAAAGTATGAGAGATATTCCAGCTGGTGTTAAAGTTGCATTAGAGCAATTACCAAAAACTGCTCACCCAATGGATGTTATGAGAACAGGTTGTTCAGTTCTTGGTGCAATTATGTCTGAAGACGAATCTCATCCAAAAGCAGAAGCACAAAATATTATTGATAAATTAATGTCTTGTTTCCCTTCAATATTATGTTACTGGTACCACTATGCCTACAATGGAAAAAGAATTGAAGTTGTAACTGATGATGATACTATTGGTGGTCACTTTTTACACTTATTACATGGTGAAAAACCAAGAGAATCTTGGGTAAAAGCTATGCATGTATCTTTGATTTTATATGCTGAGCATGAATTCAATGCTTCAACATTTACTTCAAGAGTTATCTCTGGAACAAACTCAGATATATTCTCATGTATAACTGGTGCAATTGGTGCTTTAAGAGGTCCTAAACATGGTGGAGCAAATGAAGTTGCATTTAGAATCCAAGAGAGATACTCTTCAGCTGATGAAGCAGAAAAAGATATCAAAGAAAGAATGGCAAGAAAAGAAATTATCATCGGATTTGGACACCCTGTATATACTACAAGTGATCCAAGAAATGTGGTAATTAAAAAAGTTGCTGAAGATTTATCTAAAGAGAACAACGACACATTAATGTATGATGTTGCTGAAAGAATTGAATCTGTAATGTGGGAACAAAAGAAAATGTTCCCAAATCTTGACTGGTTCTCAGCAGTTTCTTATAACCAAATGGGAATTCCAACAGATATGTTTACTCCAATCTTCATTATCTCAAGAGTTACTGGATGGGGAGCACATGCGATTGAACAAAGAGAAGATGGGAAAATCATTAGACCATCAGCTCATTATACAGGACCTGAAGGTTTAAAATTCGTTCCTTTAGAAGAAAGATAAAAAAACTTAAAATATTCTAGTGCCACCTTTGGCAAACACTAAAAGGATAAGCTTTTGCTTATCCTTTTAAATTCAAACAAAATGGATATAAAAATGACAAATGAAAAATATCTTAAAGAACTTGATGGTTTTAATACAAAATACTATGATGTAAAAGCAGCTGTTGAAGATATAACTCCTGGTTCTTTTGAGAAATTAAACTATACTTCAAGAGTATTAGCAGAAAATTTAATAAGAAAATGCCCAAGTGCTGATTTAAAAGATTCACTTATTCAACTTATTGAAAAAAGAACTGACAAAGATTTCCCTTGGTTTCCTTCACGAGTTATCTGTCATGATATCTTAGGACTTACAGCTTTTGTTGACCTAGCAGGTCTTAGAGAAGCAGTTGCATCAAAAGGTGGGAACCCTGATAAAGTAAATCCAGTAGTTCCTACTCAACTAATCGTTGACCACTCACTAGCAGTTGAATGTGGTGGATTTGATCCAGATGCATTTCAAAAAAATAGAGATATTGAAGATAGAAGAAATGCAGATAGATTCCACTTTATTAACTGGACTAAAGAAGCATTTAATAATGTAGATGTTATCCCTCCAGGTAATGGTATCATGCACCAAATCAACCTTGAAAAAATGTCTCCAGTTGTACATAACATAGATGGAATAGCAAGTCCTGATACATTAGTTGGTACAGATTCACATACTCCTCATGTGGATGCACTTGGTGTAATTGCTGTTGGTGTTGGTGGATTAGAAGCTGAAAATGTAATGCTAGGAAACCCATCTTATATGAGAGTTCCAGAAATCATTGGTGTAGAAATTACAGGTGTTAGATCTGAAGGAATTACAGCAACTGATATTGCACTTGCTATGACTTCATTCTTAAGAGAAAACAATGTCATTTCTGCTTATTTAGAGTTTTTTGGTTCAGGTGTTCAGTACTTAAACTTAGGAGATAGAGCAACAATTGCAAATATGACTCCTGAATATGGTGCAAGTGCTGGTATCTTTGCTATTGATGAACAAACTATTGATTACTTAACAGTAACAGGTAGAGATGCTGCTCAAGTTAAACTTGTAGAAGCTTATGCAAAAGCAAATGGATTATGGGCAGACCAATTTGACAATGCTACATATGCAAGAACTATAGAGTTTGATTTATCAAAAGTTACAAGATCTTTAGCTGGTCCTTCTAAACCACATAAATTGGTTCCAACTTCAACTTTAAAAGCTGAAGGTATTGTAAAAGATTGGACACAAGATGGTGATAAAATTCCTGATGGTGGTATTTTAATTGCTGCTATTACTTCATGTACTAATACTTCAAATCCTAGAAATGTTATCGCGGCTGGTTTATTAGCTAAAAAAGCAAATGAACTTGGACTTACAAGAAAGCCATGGGTTAAGTCTTCATTGGCACCAGGATCTAAAGTAATCGAAGTATATTTAAAAGAAGCTGGATTATTATCTGAAATGGAAAAATTAGGATTTGGTGTTGTTGGATTTGCCTGTACTACTTGTAATGGTATGAGTGGAGCTTTAGACCCAGAGATTCAAAAAGAAGTTGTAGATAGAGATATCTATACTACGGCTGTATTATCAGGTAATAGAAACTTTGATGGAAGAATCCATCCATATGTAAAAGAAGCATTTTTGGCATCTCCTGCACTTGTTATTGCCTATGCTTTAGCAGGTACTATTAGATTTGATATTGAAAATGATGTATTAGGAAAAGATAAAGATGGTAATGATATTAGATTAAAAGATTTATGGCCAAGTGATGCAGAGATTAATGCTGTTGAAAAATCTTGCGTTAAACCTGAAATGTATAATAATATTTATGAACCAATGTTTAAAAGAGAACTATTAGATAGTATTAAAATTGATCCATTCTATAAATGGAATCCAAAATCTACATATATCAATAGACCTCCTTATTGGGAAGATGAATATATGCAAATGCCAGCACTTAAAGGTATGAGACCATTAGGTGTGTTCCCTGATAATATTACAACAGACCACTTATCGCCTTCAAATGCGATTTTACCAACTAGTGCTTCTGGGGAATATTGTTTAAAAATGGGATTACCTGTTGAAGATTTAAACTCATATGCAACACATAGAGGGGATCATCATACAGCTTCAAGAGCAACATTGGCAAATCCAAAACTATTTAATGAAATGGTTAAAAATGAAGATGGAACTGTTAAGCAAGGTTCATTGACAAAAATTATGCCAGAAGGTACTGAGTCAAGAATGTGGGAAGCTATTGAGACTTATACTCAAAGAAAACAACCACTAATCATCATTGCTGGTACTAATTATGGTCAAGGGTCATCAAGAGACTGGGCTGCAAAAGGAGTAAGACTTGCAGGTGTTGAAGTTTTAATTGCTGAATCAATTGAAAGAATTCATAGAACTAACTTAGTTGGTATGGGTGTATTACCATTACAATTCAAAGATGGTGAGACTAGACACACTTATAATATCGATGGAACTGAAACTTTTGACATCGTTGGTGAAATTACTCCAAGATGTGATTTAACAGTTGTAATGACTAGAGAAAATGGTGAAGTTGTTAAATTCCCTGTTTTATGTAGATTAGATACAAGTGCTGAAGTTGATGTTTACACTAATGGTGGTATTTTACAAAAATTTGCTAAAGATGTTATTGCAGAAGGTAAATAAACCTTAGATAAACTCTTCTATTTTAAGGGCATTTGCCCTTAAAATATTTATTAATTAATCAAAAGATTTTTTAATAAATATTTTAAACTTAATAAAGGAAATTAAATGGCTTACCAACCACAATTTAAAGTAAGAGCAACATATATGAGAGGTGGAACTTCTAAAGGAACATTTTTTAATATAACTGATTTACCTAAAGAGGCTCAAGAAAATCAAGAAGCAAAAAATAGACTTCTTCAAAGAATAGTTGGTTCGCCTGATGCCTATAAAAAACAAATAGATGGTATGGGTGGAGCAACATCAAGTACCTCAAAAACTGTAATAGTTGGAAAAAGTGAAGTTCCTAATCATGATGTTGATTATTACTTTGGTCAAGTTGCTATTGATAAAGATTTTATGGATTGGAGTGGAAACTGTGGAAACCTATCTTCAGCAGTTGGTCCCTTTGCCATAAAAGAGGGTTTAGTTGACAATGTACCCCAAAACGGTGTTTGTTGTGTAAAAATTTGGCAAGCAAATATCAAAAAAACTATACTTTGTTATGTAACAATGGCAGATGGAATGGTTAAAGAAATAGGTGATTATGAAATCGATGGGGTTACTTTTCCAGCTGAAGAGATTAAATTAGAGTTTGTTGAACCTGTTGACCCAAGTGAAGAGTTATTTCCAACTGGTAACTTAGTAGATGATTTAGAAGTTCCAGGTGTTGGTACTTTTAAAGCTACTATGATAACAGCTGGTATTCCTACAATTTTCTTAAATGCTGATGAGATTGGTTACACGGGAACTGAACTTCAAGGAGATATTAACTCTGATGTTGAGGCATTAAAAAGATTTGAAACAATTAGAATAGCAGGTGCTATGAAAATGGGACTTATGAAAGATGCTAAAGATGCAGAAACTCAACAACATGTACCAAAAGTTGCCTTTGTTGCACCACCATCTGATTTTACAACATCTACTGGAAAAACAATAAAAGCAAATGAACTTGATCTGCATGTTAGAGCTTTATCTATGCAACAATTACACCATGCTATGATGGGAACTGCTTCAGTTGCCATTGGAGTTGCGGCTTGCGTTCCGGGTACTTTAGTAAACCTTGCTGCTGGTGGAGGAGAGAAAGATGCTGTAAACTTTGGACACCCATCTGGAACTTTAAAAGTAGGAGCATCTTTAACTAACAAAGATGGTAAATACAAAGTTGAAAAAGCGAGTATGAGCAGAAGTGCAAGAATTATAATGGAAGGTAATGTTTTCGTTCCTGCAGGAACTATGGGAGAATAATATACTTCTTAATTCTCAAAGGGACTAGAATAGTTCTAGTCCCTTTTTTTATTTCAAACTTACAATACCTATTAAATATATAAAAAATTTATACAAAAAAACCTTTTTTACTGATAGACTTATTTTATGAATTATAAAAAACAATTAAAACCAAAAAAAGACATTGTAGATACAGAACTTCAAGAGTTTGATGAAAATAGACTAATAGAAATGGCTTGGCAAGATAGAGTTACTTTTGATGTTATTAAAAAACAGTATGGAATAACAGAAAATCAACTAAAAAATAAAATGCGAAAACTAATTTCTAAAAAAGCCTATGACAGATGGAGAAGAAGAGTTCAAGGAAGAGTTACAAAACACCAAAAGAACTTCAACTCAAAGGAATTAAGATTTCAAGGTCCATGGTAAAGTATTAAACAAGTTTTACAATAATTTTGGTAATAATACTTTTTTTATAAAAAAGGCTTATTATGAAAACTTGGCAAGATGTTATTAATAAACAAAAAGAGCAAGAATATTTCCAAAAACTAGAAAATAGTATCAATCATTTATATGAAACTACAACAGTATTTCCAGATAAAAAGAATATATATAAAGCTTTTGATACAACTCCTTTAGATGAATTAAAAGTTGTAATTCTAGGACAAGATCCATACCATGGAACAGGTCAAGCCCAAGGTTTAGCATTTTCAACTCCAAAAGAGATAAAAAATCCACCCTCAATGGTAAATATCCTAAAAGAGATAAAAGATGATATAACTAAAGATTCTTCTTGTCTTGATGGAGATTTAACACCTTGGGCAAAACAAGGGGTACTCCTTTTAAATACAATCTTGACAGTAGAAGAATCAAAGCCAAAATCACATCACAAACTTGGCTGGGAAATATTTACAAATAATATTATCAAACACATCTCAGCAAACTGTGAAGATATAATCTTCATACTATGGGGAGCACCAGCTATTGCAAAAACAAAATTAATTGATAGCAATAAACACTACATACTAACAGCACCCCACCCTAGCCCATTATCTTCTTATAGAGGATTTTTTGGATGTAAGCACTTTAGTAAAACAAATGAGATATTAGAATCATTGGGAAAAAAAGAAATTAATTGGTAAAACACTTAAAAAGTGTTTTACTATTTTACTAAGGCAGAGATACCTTTAAATTGTGGATGTTTTGCATTTACTGTTAGTTCAAATAAAAGTGACTCATAAGTAGTTGGAATCACACCTGCTTGAACAAGTCTTGTAATTGCCACATCTGTATCATTTTGTTTTCTTGAAGTAACACAATCAGTCACTAAAATTACTTTGTATCCAGCTTGTAACAAGTCAATACAAGTTTGAAGCACACAAACATGAGTCTCTATTCCTGCAACTATAATTTGCTTTTTACCTAAAGTATTAATTGCAACCATTGTCTCTTCATTTTTACAACAAGAAAAAGTAGTCTTTTCAAAGTGTGGATAATCATCAACTAACTCTCTTAAAGAAGGAATAGTCTCTCCAATACCTTTTTTATATTGTTCATTTATTATAAATGGAACTTCATGGAGCTGTAAACCTTTTACTAAAGTTAGTAGATTCTTTTCTATCTCATCTTTATTTGTCATATGTGGATAAAGTCTTTCTTGAACATCAACTAGACAAAATGCTACATTTTTTACATCAATTCTCATCTTTACTCCTTATAAATTATGATTTTGAACTATTTATATTCACAAATAATATACTATCATACATAAAGCAGTAAAAAAAATCTAGTAAAATTTAGTCTTTGAAGAGGGAATTAAAATAAAGTGAGAAGTTTATCAACATGAGGGACAAAAAGCCCCTCAAAATGCTATTTAAATGCTACCTTTTCAGCTCTTGCTAATAACTCTTTTGCACCTTGGTCAATAAAAGTTTGAGCTAGTGCTTGTCCTGCTGTTTTATAATCATTTTGATTAATAACAATTTTTTCTTGCACATATTCACTACCATCTGGCATTCCAACTATTGCTCTTACATCTACAGTATTCTCATCTAAAATAGTTGCTTTTACTCCAATAGGAACTTGGCAACCACCTTCTAAAGTATGTACAAAACTTCTTTCAATGGTTGATTCAATTTCAGCATTTTTATCATGTAAGACTGATAATAATTCTACTAATTCTGGATTATTCAAGGTTTCAATACCTAAAGTTGCTTGTCCCATAGATGGTATCATCTCATCAATAGAAATAGGAGTAAAATATTTCACCTCATCCTCTATTTGAAGTTTTTGAACACCTGTTGCTGCTAAAATAATAGCATCATATTCACCAGCTTTTAACTTTGCAATTCTAGTATTTATATTTCCTCTTAAATCTTTAAGTTCAATATCTGGTCTTAAAAGTTTTAGCTCCATTCTTCTTCTTAAACTTGTAGTTCCTATTATTGCACCCTTTGGTAGGTCAGTGATACTTGCATATTTTTCACTTAAAAAAGCATCTCTTGGATCAAATCTTTTAGTAAGTGCTGCTAATACAAAACCTTCTTCAAACTCAACAGGAACATCTTTTAAAGAGTGTACTGCTATATCTGCTTCTTTATTTTCAAGTGCTATTTCTAACTCTTTTGTAAAAAGCCCTTTCCCACCTATTTTTGCTAATGGCACATCTAATATCTTATCTGCTTTTGTTGAAAATGTTTTTAGTTCTATAACCATATCTGGATAGTGTTTTAAAAGCTCAGCTTTGATATATTCACTTTGCCAAAGTGCTAATTTACTCTTTCTAGTTGCTATTACAATTTTTTTCATTATTTACTTCCTAAAGTCTCATATTTTAATTTACTGTCATCTCTTTTACCATTTATAAAAATAGTTGGGGTTCCTTTTATCATAACATCATCACCCATTTTTACATCATCTAAAACTCTTGCCATTACTTCGGTAGAATTTATTTGTTCTTTTGTAATATTTATTTTAAACTCTTTATTAAAAGCACTTAAAATTTTATCTTCATCTTGTGAATCTACAGCAAAATATTGTTCCCAATTAGTAGTGTAAACTTTTTTCTCAACATCTTTTAAACCCATTTGTCTTGCTACATCTATAGCTTTTACCATAGTTGCAGATGCTGGATGAACTCTTAAAAGAGGAAAATTATAATAATAAAGTGCTATTTCCTCTTTATTATCTTTTACATGCTCAATAATTGAAGGAAGAGTATCTATACAAAAAGGACATAAAGGATCAGAGAAAACTACTATTTTATCTTTTGCCTTTGCGTTTCCTGCTATTAAATGATCTTCTTGATAATAACTTGCATCAAGCTTTGGTTGTAATAAATCTTTATAAGATGCTCCTGTTTTCAAGTTTATCAATTCTGGTGCTACAATTTCTCCATTTGAAAATATTATATCTTTTGCATTGATTTCTTTATCTTTTACTTTTGCTTTTATTTGCACAATGTAACCATACCAATTTGTCATTGGTTCTGGCATTTTTTCCTTCATGCTTATTTGTATATCTTTTATCTCAACTCTTGCGTTATTTGAAAGTCTTTTTTTCTCAAAATTAATAACATCATTATCAAAATTTGCAGCACTTAAACTAATAGTCATAATAGAAAAAATACATATTAATTTTTTATAATTCATAATACCTCCTAAAATTTATATTTTTGTTTTCACTGTTATTTTTTTTATATCAAATAACTCTTTGGCTTTATTTAACATAGAAGAGTTTAGTAAATCTTCCATTTGAAGCTCCCTTTGAGAAGGTTTTGGATCAACCGTATCATGCATACTTCCAACACAACCTGCACCCATTTCCACATCTTCTACCATTGAGCTTATTTCTTCTTGTTCTTCCTCATTTTCATAGTTTAAAGTAACATCTTCTTCGCTTATGTCATTTGTATTTATTTCTACTTTTTTGGGAATTACATCATTTTTTTTTTGCTCTGGAATTTCACCTTTTTTAAAATCTAAATCAATATTTACACCAAAGACATCTTTTGCAAAGGTTTTGATGATACCAAAATATTTATATAAAAATTTTCTATCATCATCTTGGGCATAAGATACTATATTTAAAATATTGTTTTCAAAACTTTCAAAAATAAAGTTTTTTTCAAAACACTCTCCCAAGTCATGATTTCTCTCATAAACTTTTTTCGTAAGTTCACTGTATAACTCAACATTTGGGTCTACAACTTCTTGTGGTTTTTCAACTAATGCTTGCTCTTCTTTTATATCTTGTACAATTTGCTCTTGGGGTGTTTCTAAAATTTCTTTTGCTATTGGTACTTGTATTTCTGGTTTATTTATTTCATTTGGTAATTCTTCTTTTGCATGTTGCATTACCACTTTTTCATTAACTGCACTTGTCATTTTATTTGCATTTGTTTGAGACAATGTTTCTTTTATTGGTGAAGCTTGAACCTCATCTATTAATTCATCAATTGTTTTTAAATTTGTAGCTTCACTCATTTTAGATAATGTTAATATCAATACAAATGTGGGATCAGAATTTAGTGATAAAAGATGTTTTGCATCCCCTAAGATTCTAAAAAATCTATCATATAAAAAGATATTAAATTTTGGGTCTTTTCCGTATAACATTTTATTTTTTAGATAAATTGTCATCTCATCACAAACAGAACCAGCTTCATATTCTTCAAGTGTTTCAACTATAGGAGTTATATCTCCACAAGATAAAATCACATCAAAAAGTTTATCTAAGAACTCTGGGTCAATAAGTCCTAACATATCAACAACAGCTGTTGTAGTAACTTTTCCTTTTGCAAAAATAATTGCTTGATCAAGTAAAGTAAGAGTATCTCTTAAACTTCCTTGCCCACTTCTTGAAACAATTTCTAAAGCTTCTGTTTCAAACTCTATTTCTTCTTCATTTAAAATATGAGTTAAGTGATTCATTACATCTTTTTGAGATATTTTTTTAAATCTAAAGTGTTGAGTTCTACTTAAAATTGTTGCAGGTAATTTTAAAGGATCAGTTGTAGCTAAAATAAATTTTACAAATCCTGGAGGTTCTTCAAGTGTTTTTAAAAGAGCATTAAATGCTTGAGTTGTAAGCATATGAACCTCATCGATTATAAACACTTTAAATCTAGCACTGCTTGGTTTATATTTTGTATGTTCAATTAAATCTTTAATATCATCAATACCCCTATTACTAGCAGCATCCATTTCTATAATATCTAAGTGACGATTAGTATTTGCACTCACACAGTTCTCACATACTTCACAAGGTTTTGAAGTAGGACCATTTGAACACAACAAAGCTTTTGCCATAATTCTTGCAGTCGAAGTTTTTCCACTACCTCTAAGCCCTGAAAATAAATATGCATGTGATAATCTATTTGAGTCTAACGCTAATGATAGTGTTTGAGAAACTGTTCCTTGACCAACTAAATCTTCAAATCTCTTTGGTCTATATTTTAAGGCTAAAACTCTCTTTTGTGAATTTTGGTTCTCACTCATTTATATTCCTTACCACTATTTTCCCACCATTATTCCATGAATTTAATATTTTACTTATCATTGTCTCATTTATTTCTGAAGTGAAGTATACATTTACTTTCAATACACCATCATTAAAATGTCCACAATTTTTAGATAAATCTTTTAATCTATTTGCTATAGCATAACCTGTTTCTATTAGATTTGTATTTTCACCCATTATTTTTTTTATTACATTTCCAACTAAAGGATAATGAGTACATCCTAAAACTATAGTATCAACACCCTCTTCTCTCATAGGCTTTAACCAATTTTGCAACATCTCAAAGGTCTTTTCAGTCTCAATATCACCATTTTCAATTTGCTGAACCAAACCCGGACAAGCTTGTTCATGTAAAGTAATATTTGAACTTGAAGTTGAAAGCTTATCAACAAGTAATTGATACTTTTCACCCTTTAAAGTTGCAGGTGTTGCTAAAATTCCTATTTTCCCATTTTTACTTAAAGAAATTGCTGGTTTTATTCCAGGCTCTGTTCCTATGACTATAAGATTTGGAAAGTGTTCTCTTAACTCTTTGATTGCAGCTGAAGTTGCAGTATTACAAGCAACAACTAAAGCATCAATATTGTGTGTTTTAACTAAATAATTTGCAATATCAAAACTATGTTTTAATATCTGCTCTTTTGATTTTTCTCCATATGGTGCAAACTTTGTATCTGCAATATAAAAAATCTCAGCACCTTTTAGTACTTCTGTTATGGCTTTAACCACTGTTAAACCACCAATTCCAGAATCAAATACGCCTACTTTCAAGTTATACCTTTTTCATAATAAGAAAATATTCTAGCATAAGTTTTTATATAAAATAATTAGTGAGAAGAGGATATAGAAATTAAATTTAAAGCAGAAGTTTATAATTAAAAATAAAAGACTTGATTATCAAGTCTTTTACTTATATATTAAAATGCAGGAATTATAGAACCTTTATATTTATCAGTAATGAATTTTTTAACTTCTTTTGAATTTAAAACTTCATCTAAAGCTTTAATATAAGGTTTGTTTTCATTACCCTCTTTTACAACTACAATATTTGCATATGGAGAATCTATTGATTCAAGTACTAATGCATCTTGAATTGGGTTTAACCCAGCTGGTAAAGCGTAGTTTGTATTGATAATCGCTGCATCAACTTCATCAAGTACTCTTGGTAATTGTGGAGCATCTATCTCTTTGATTTTAAGATTTTTTGGATTTGTTTTGATATCAACTACAGTTTTGAAATCTACATCATTAAATGTTAATAAACCTTGTTCTACTAACATATCTAAAGCTCTACTTTCATTTGTAGGGTCATTTGGAACTGCAATTGTTGCACCATCTTCTAAATCATCTAAAGATTTGATTTTTTTAGAATATATTCCCATTGGCTCTAAGTGTACATTTACTGTTTTTACTAGGTGAGTATTTTTATTTTTGTTAAACTCTTTTAAGTATGGTAAATGTTGGAAAAAGTTTGCATCTAATTCTCCCTCATCAACTGCCACATTAGGAGTTACATAATCAGTAAATTCAACAATTTGTAAATCATAACCTTTTGCTTTTAATAATGGTTTAGCAAACTCTAAAATCTCAGCATGAGGTACAGGAGTAGCTCCAACTTTAATAACTGTTTTTTTCTCTACTTTTTCTTCTTTAGAATCTGTACAAGCTACAAATCCAAATACAACAGCACCCAAAAGTGCAAATTTTAAAATATTTTTAATCATTTTTTTCCTTTTATAAATTTTATTTTTTTGTAATTTTATATAAATAATCGCCCAAACTTTGAACACCTTGAACTAAGGCAATAAGTACAATAACTGTATAAATCATAGTATCACTTTGGAACCTATAATAACCATATTTTATGGCAACATCACCCAATCCTCCACCACCAACAGCCCCAGCCATTGCAGAAAATCCTATTACTGTAATTAAAGTTAGAGTAATAGCTGAGATTATTGAAGGCAAAGCTTCTACGCACATGACTTTAAATATTATTTGCCAATCACTTGCACCAAATGATTTTGCAGCTTCTACAACACCTGTATCAACCTCTTTTAAAGCACTCTCAATCAATCTTGCGATAAAAGGAGCAGCACCTATTGTCAAAGGTATAATTGCAGCTGTGGTACCGATACTTTTCCCTATCAAAAACTTTGTCAAGGGAAAAAGTACAATCATCAAAATAATGAAAGGAAAAGATCGCAAAGTATTTATAATCACATCTAAGATTGAATATATTTTTTGATTTTCTCTTAATCCACCACTTGAAGTCAAGATTAAAATAATAGCTAAAATAAAGCCAATAACAATTGCAAAAAAAGTAGATACTAAAGACATATAAATAGTCTCTGCTAAGGCTGGTAATAAAATCTCAGTCATTATAATACCTCCCAAATAATATCATGCTCTTTTAGATAATTGATTACTGAATCTTTTTGTTCATCTTTTATATTTATAACCATGTTACCCACAATATGAGTGTTTATCTCTTCAAGTTTTCCCCAAACAATATCAAAATCCATATCTAGCTCTCTTGCCATCTTTGTAATAAAGGATTGAAAGACATTGTCTTTTGGGAAATATATTTTTATATTTACCCCTTCATTAGGTACAACTTCCGTTTCACCTAAGAAGTGCTTCATCTGTTCATCTGGTTTTAAAAATAGCTCTTCTGTATCATCAAAACCTATAATATTACCATGCTCTAATAATAAAGCCCTTTGAGCTATTTGTTTCACAACTTCCATTTCATGTGTTACAAGTACTATTGTGATATTTAGTTTATCATTAATCTCTTTTAATAAATTCAAAATCGATGTAGTAGTATTTGGGTCAAGTGCTGATGTTGCTTCATCTGAAAGTAAAACATCAGGGTCTAAAGTCAAAGCCCTAGCAATAGCGACTCGCTGTTTTTGACCACCACTTAATTCACTTGGATAAGAATCAAGCTTTTCATCTAAGCCTACAAGGGCTAATAAATCTTTTACTTTTTTTGCTATTTCATCTTTAGTATATCCCCAAAGTTGCATTGGTAAAGCCACATTTTCAAATACAGTTTTTCGCTGAATTAGTGAAAAGTGTTGAAATATCATTCCAATATTTTTTCGAAATGCTCTTAACTCTTCTTTCCCTAACTCTTTTATCTCTTTACCATTTACTTGCAATGAACCATCACTATAATCTTCAAGTCCATTTATACATCTCATTAAAGTAGATTTTCCAGCACCACTATGCCCTACGATAGCAAAAATCTCACCTTTTTTTATATCAATTGAAATATTATTTAAAACTTGTGTATCACCAAAGTATTTATTCAAGTTTTTTATACTTATCATTTGTATTCCTTATTCAAGGGGGAAATAGTATATAAAATTTGATAAAATACATGTTAAATCACAGCATAAAGGTCTTTTTTGTTTAAGCATTTTCACCCATATGAACCATTTTTAAATCATAGCACAGAAAAAATCATAGTAGGAACTCTACCACCTCCAAGATTTTGTACAAATGAATTCAAAGAAAAAGATGTAAATTTTTGTTATGGTTCAAAGGATAACTTACTTTGGCAAGCATGGAATAAAATCTTCAATCTAAACTTAGCCTTTGAAAATACAAAAGAAGAGATAAATAAAAGAAAAAAGTTTTTACTAAAACATAAAATAGGTATTTGCGATATTGTAGAGTCTTGTAAAAGAGAAAAAATAGATGCAAGTGATATTGGTATGAGTGAAATAATCTTAAGAGATATTTTAGGCTATGTAAAAGAGCATAAAAATATCCAAACTCTAATCTTCACAGGAGGATTGTGCAAAAACTCCCCAGAATATTTTTTTAGACAAGTCCTAAAAAAACAAAATATAAGCCTAGAAATAATCTCAGAAAAACTACCAAAAAAACATCAATTTAAATATGAAAATAGAATTATCAAAACCATAAGCCTAACTTCCCCATCAAACGCAGCAAACAGAAGTATAGGAGCAAATGCATATTATAAAAAGATGAAAAAAGAAAATCCAAGCTACACAACTTTTGATTTTAGAGTTGAGCAGTATGAAAAAGTTTTTAAATAACTATTGCAATATCTCTTTTCGAATACTTGCATAATTTTTCAACGCCAAGCCAACATGCCATCTAAAAACCTTATCAAAGATTTTCCTAGGAACATTTGCTATTCGCAACACCTCTTCCATATCATAATCACCAAAATTTTCTTCAACCAATTCTATTATCCTCATAACACCAAACTGAGATTTACTAGGCTTAAAACGATTTTGGAAATAAGCATCCAACTCTTTTTCCACATTGTCAAAAGTATTCAAAATATCTTTTCCCAAATAAACAGGCTCTTTAGCATGATGCATAAGTTCATCCATAAACTCTTCATAAAAAAAAGAAGCCCCAGCCCCTTTAAATCTAACAGCTACTAAACTAATCTCTTCATCTGACTTTATACTTACAGATTCTTCATAAGCATTGATTAACATAGCTTGAAAACTATCCAAAATAAAAACTTCATCTTGAATAAGAACTTCACAACTTTTAGAATTATTAATCAAAACTATCATCCCACCATTTGGTTTTAGTTCATAGGTATTTGTATTTTGTATTAAATCATATGATTCTATATATTTTTGTAATTTTTTGTGCATGGGAGCATTATATCAAATTATTTATTTCCAAAATAGTTTTTTCTCTCTCTTGAAGACCTAAAGGTCTCCGCTTCTTTACTTTTTCGTGGCAAAAAGTAAAACAAAAAGCCACCAACGACTTCGAAGCCAAAGGTTCCCTCACTTATTATTTTTCTCTTTTCTGCTTGACAAAACTCGTTTATTCAAACTTCCGTTTAGGAACTTTTAAACACTCACACAGTTGTCAATCTTGTTTAGAAAAGAGAAAAATAAACACTCGGCTTCTGTAGATGTTGGAATTTGAGGTCCAAATACTTTTTATTGATATTTTTTTAAATAAAAGTACAATATTAATGTATATTAATAATTATTAAATAAAAATTTAAATATTATATTATAATATTATTTTTGTAAGGAATTATTTGAAACTTACTAATGAGCAAATAACTTGTAAACCTTTTTTAAGGTGGGCAGGAGGTAAAAGATGGTTATTAAAAAATATCAATTCCTTTCTACCTAATGAATTCAACCAATACCATGAACCTTTCATAGGTGGTGGTGCCATATTTTTTCATTTGCAACATAAAAATTCTTTTATCTCTGATCTAAACACTGAGTTAATAGAAACATATCAAAGTATTAAAAATGAGATTGAAGAAGTTATTGAGCATTTAAAAACATTTAAGAATACTAAAGAAGAATACTATAAAATTAGAAAACAAAATTTCCAAAGTTCTGCAAAAAGATCAGCAAGATTCATCTATTTAAATCAAACTTCATTTAATGGTATTTATCGAGTTAATCTAAGTGGACAATATAATGTTCCTTATGGATATAGGGAAAACTATTCATTTGATCACAGTAATCTAAGACAAGTAAGTCAAGCATTACAAAATACAAATATTTCATCACATGATTTTTATGACACAATAAATAATGTACAAAAAAACGATTTAGTATTTTTAGATCCTCCATATACTGTAACTCACAATAATAACGGCTTCGTTCAATATAATCAAAAAATATTTTCAATTGAAGCACAATATAAATTAGCACAGATGATTAATGAAATAAGAGAAATAGGTGCATATTACATTTTAACAAATGCAGCACATCCTAAAGTAAAAGAAATTTTTGACAATGGAGATAAAATGATTGAAATATCAAGGGCAAGTTTAATTGGTGGTAAAAATGCTAAACGTGGAAAGTATGAAGAATTAATTATAACGAATGGATTAAAATTATGAATATATTTAAAAAAGAAGAAAAATCAAAAATAATACTGCAAGAATATTGGGAACAATTTTCTAAATCTTTAATTGAATTTGTAATGAATATACTTATTTCAACTGTTCCAATTACAATTGGTGCATTGTTTATTATTTTTGATAACAATCATAGTTTAACATTTCAAACTTATTGTACTACTATATTAGCTGTAATAAAAAATGGAGAATTATATTTATACTCAGCTACATTATTAGCTCCAGTTGTTTTTTTAACAACATATGACAAAGATGGCAAAAAATCTTTTCCATTAAAATGGTTTTTTATACCTATTGTTTTATTTTTATTTATTATAATAAGTCACTTTTTTGGAGAACAACGTGCCATAAATTTACCCGAAGAAGGTAGTATTTTTACTGCATCAGTGTATATATTTATCTTAACTGTTATACTTTATTTTCTAGTTCTTTTAATATCAAATAAGAAAATAAAACCTGCATCAGATATTATGAAAGAAAGTGAAATAGATTTTGAAAAACAATATGAAGAAAGAAGAAAAAGAAATGGATAATCAAGCACAATTTATAGAATTTACGTGTATTAAAATGGAACAACCAATAGGTGAATGTTTTATTGCATCAATTAATCATTCTGACCTACTAAAAATTACTTATAGTGATCAAAGAAGAATTGATCAAGAAAAAAGTGAATTCGATACATACTTAGGAATTCAAAGACCATTAAGTCCTAAAAGAGTTAAAGAAATAAAAGAATATGTTACTACAAAAGATGCTTGTTTTCCAACAGGAATTATTTTAGCAATTAATAGTAAAACTGTAGAATATGATGAAAAAAACAATCGTATGAAATTATTAGCATATTTGCCACAAGGTAGAATTAGTGAAGATGAAATAACTTTTGAGAATATAGCAAAAATTTTAGATGGACAACATAGAATTGCTGGATTAAGTGACCTTTCAGATGAAAAAACATTTCAAATTAATGTAACAATTTTTATAGATATAGATATTGCAGAACAAGCACAAATATTTTCTACAGTAAACTTAGCACAAACAAAAGTAAATAAAAGTTTAGTATATGATTTATCAGAACTAGCAAAACATAAAAGTCCTCAAAAATGTTGTCATAATATAGCAGTAACTCTTAATAATATTGAAGATAGTCCACTATTCCATAGAATTAAAAGATTAGGGGTTGCAACTGAAGGTAGATTTAACGAAACAATCACACAATCTGCATTTGTAGGCTCTTTTATAAAATATATTTCAAAAAATGAATCTCAACAAATGGAAGATAGAGATTTATATATGAAAAATAAAATACCTGAAAAAACAAAGGATAAAGACAAAGATAAACTTATATTTAGAAATCTATTTATAGACAATATGGAAATGGATATAACTGACATAATTTGGGATTATTACACTGCAGTTAAAGAAAGGTGGCCTGAAGCTTGGAATAATTTTGAGACAGGATACATTTTAAGCCGTTCAAATGGATTTATGGCTCATGCAAGATTCCTAAGAGATGCTTATAATAGAATTGAAAAATTAATTCCCAATAAAAATGACTTTACTACAATTTTAAAAAATATTGATATTTTAGATAGTGAATTTCATGTAGATAATTATAAGCCTGGAGCAACAGGTGAAAAACGACTATATGATGATTTATGCACTGGATATTGTCATAATAGAAGCAAAAGATAAACTCTAACTTAATAGTTTCAGAAAACTGACTATTTTTGTAAAGTTCAAGGAAGTGGTGTAATTTTATGTGGGAGTGTACAATTAGTACATGACGAGCAAAATTTCCGCACTGACACGGAAATTTGCAAAAAGAGGCAGTTTTATGAAACTATTTTATTTCTTCTAGCCATATCACTTTCAACTCCTCCAAAAACAACCTTACTTCTTCTTTATCTGTTTTAAAATCATCTATTTCTTTTTTTGTTTTAATAATAGCTTCTTTACACTCATGTAATATTTCTTCATACTCTTTATTGTTTATCATACAAGAGTTTTTTGCAAAGTTTTTATATGTTTTATTTTTCCACCATAATTTTCCATCTGATAATCTAAGAGCTGGGATATCTTTTTTTATATAAACTGTAGTTGTGATTACATCATAAATAGGTGCAAAATATGAGTCTGTGAAATCTTTATTATAAAGTATTCCATAATTTTTTAAATGTCCATCTCCATTTTGCAATAGATGGTTCATAATAAGTGCTTTAAAAAAAGTTTTTAATGTATCTTTTCTATTTTCTATAGGTATCACATCTTTTATAACTTTTACAATCTCTTCATAAGAACCATCATATTTTTCTTCTGTACCTCTAGCTGTTAATACACACATATCTTCAAAACCCAAATAACTATTATCTTCATTTACATCAAATCTCTTACATACAAACATTGATAAATCTTCTGACAGATAAAATTCCTCTGTTTGTAAATTTGCATTTTGAATAGCTCTCATGCAAAAGTATTCATTAATTGCCAATTGAGGATATTCATTTGTCCAAGATTTTACGATATAGTGTTCAAATTTCATTGTTGTTTTATTTTGTGCAGTTAAAAGTAGTTTGGGTTGTACTCCTGAAACACCAGATGTGATTGCAAACTTTTCAAGTAGTTCTTCAAATAAATCCTCACTATTATTGTGTAAGATTTCATCTAATTGGAGTGTTTCTTTATCTTTTAAAATCTCATTATACTTAACTCTCCCCAGAACATATGGACCAATTAATTCTAAAAATCCCATATCATCCATAGTTTTGATTTTTGCAAAATGATTTCTTATTACCTCTTTAAGTGCACCTTCTGGCAGATTCATTTGAAATATAGGGTGTAGTTTTTTTGAAGACCAAGACTGGGCTCTTATTGGCATAGTTAAAGAGAGTATCTCTTGGGCATCATCTTTATAGTTAAAAATGAATTTATCTTCTTCTTTATATAAATTACCGCAACTATTTTTATTGATAAATACTTTTAAATTATTTTCTTTCATCTTGCAACTCTTCCAATGTTTTTGGTCTATCTTTTAATCGTATATTAAATTCATAGCCCAATAAATCAAGTATCGTCTCTACTTTTTTTATTCCCACTTCTTCGATAAAGCCATTTTCTATTTTAGAGATAGTTCTTTTTGTTATATTTGAATAATCTTCTAATTGTGCTTGCGAAATATTTTTACTTTTTCGTAATTCTTTTATTTTCTGACCTAAATCTATTAAATTCAAAACACGCCTTTATATGAAGTATATTTCTCATAATAGCTACTTAAAACTTAAATAGGAATTATACTTCTTATTTAAATGTAATAGTTTCAGAAAGCTGACTATTTTTATAAAGTTCAAGGAAGTGGGGTAATTTTGTGTGGGAGTGTACAATTAGTACATGACGAGCAAAATTTCCGCACTGACGCGGAAATTTGCAAAAAGAGGCAGTTTTATGAAACTATTATTCGTTCATTCCTGCGAAAAAATCTTCGTTATTCGCCGTTTTTAGCATCTTACTATAAAGAAATTTCAATGCTTCTACTTCATCCATGCTTGCGATTGCATTTCTTAGTATCCATGTTTTTTGTAAGATATCAGGAGTAAGAAGAAGTTCTTCTTTTCTTGTACCTGATTTGATAATATCAACAGCTGGGTAAACTCTTTTATTTGATGCATCTCGGCTAAGTACAACTTCTGAGTTTCCTGTACCTTTGAACTCTTCGAAAATAACTTCGTCCATTTTTGAGCCTGTATCAATAAGAGCAGTTGAGATGATAGTTAAACTTCCACCCTCTTCTATATTTCTAGCAGCTCCAAAGAATCTTTTTGGCTTGTGTAGTGCATTTGCATCAACCCCACCTGAAAGTACTTTTCCGCTACTTGGTGTTACAGTATTGTATGCTCTTGCTAGTCTTGTGATTGAGTCAAGTAAGATAACTACATCTTTTTTCATCTCTACCATTCTTTTTGCTTTTTCAATAACGATTTCTGCAACTCTTACATGATTTTGTGCAGGTAAGTCAAAAGTAGAAGAGTAAACATCACCTTTTACACTTCTTTGCATATCTGTAACTTCTTCTGGTCTTTCATCTATTAATAAAACCATTAAGTGAGCTTCTGGGTGATTTCTTGAAATACCATGTGCTAGTTCTTTTAAAAGTTCTGTTTTACCAGTTTTTGGAGGAGCAACGATTAGTCCTCTTTGACCTTTACCCATAGGAGAGAATAAATCTAAGATTCTTCCTGTCATTTTATGTGATTCATATTCAAATTTAAATCTTTCAGTTGAGTATAAAGGTGTTAAGTTATCAAATAGTGGTCTGTTTTTCGATTCGTGGATTGGTAGGTAATTTATTGCTTCTATTTTAAGTAGAGCGTAATATTTTTCACTCTCTTTATTTGGAGGCCTAACTTGTCCAGTTACAATATCCCCAGTTCTTAATGCAAATTTCTTAATTTGTGTTGCACTTACATAAGAGTCATTAGATGTATCAGAAAAATTTCCATCCATAGCCCTTAAAAAACCAAATCCACCATCTTTTATCTCTAAAATACCTGTGAAAAGTATAAATCCACCTTGGTCGATTTGAGTTTTCAAAATTGAGAACATTAGTTCTTGTCGTTTTAGTTCTTGCGGATTTTCAACATCGAGTTTTTTAGCTATTTGAAGTAATTCTTCTAGAGGATATTCTCTTAACTTTTCGATTGTATGCCCTTCTACAGGGATATGTGTCCTAGTTTTTCTGCCATTAGAATTTCCTTTTGCAGGAGTATTCTTCTTAGTTTGAGTTGTTGTCTCTTCCATTTATATTTAGACCTTTGTCATTTTCAGTAAAGTGATTTTTTGTAGTTAATTCTTGTGATTAGAATTTTAAGTGGTGTAATTTTAGTCTTTATTTAATAAATTGTCAAATATTTTGGCTTAAACAAAAAAAAGGTGCCAATTTCTTGACACCCTTTTTTAATAATTTAAACTATATATTATAATTTATCAGCATTTTTAGATAAATATTCAGCAACACCAGCAGTAGTATCTTTCATACCTTCATCACCTTTTTGCCAACCTGCAGGACAAACTTCACCATGCTCATTTGTAAATATCATAGTATCTACCATTCTAATCATTTCATCAATGTTTCTTCCTAGTGGTAAGTCGTTGATTACTGCATGTCTTACAGTTCCATCAGCATCAATTAAGAAAGAACCTCTTAAGGCAACTGATTCACCAAATAATACATCAAAATCTTTTGAAATTTGTTTACTTAAATCAGCAACTAATGGGAATTTAACTCTTCCGATTCCACCATTTTCAACAGGAGTTTCTCTCCATGCAAAGTGTGAGAATTGTGAATCAACAGAAACACCAATAACTGTTACTCCTCTTTCTTTGAATTCATCAGCTCTTTTTGAGAATGCAATGATTTCAGAAGGACAAACAAATGTAAAGTCTAGTGGGTAAAAGAATACAACTGCACCTTTTTCACCAATGTTTTCATATAAATTAAAATCCTCAACAATTTGACCATCTGCAAGTACAGCTGTAGCTGTAAAATCTGGAGCTTTTTTTGTAACTAACATATTTTATTCCTTTATTTAAGTTTTAAGTGATGTAATTATAATATAATAAGCTAAAATGAACCATCAAATATAATGTTTAATTTTATATTTAAGAAAAAATTTATTTTAGGATAAAAATTATCCATAAGATAAAATAATGACTATTTTTTATTACTTATCCTTAATACATCCAAACAAAAATATACTACATATATATAATGAGTACAAAAAATGTGTAAAAAAGACATACACTTCTATAAGTGTTCAAATTTAAATTTCTTAAATATAGAGGTGATTTTTACAATTTTAAATCAAAATATGCTAATTTTTGATAAAAATGTTTAATATTTTTAAAAAAATATACTAAAAACATCTATTATTAGCGAAAAATACTACAATAAATTTTAAAGTTATATTTATATTTGATGTGATAGAGTTACTCAAAAATATATTAAGGAGATTAAATGGCAGTAGTAATTACTGATACATGTATAAGCTGTGATGCTTGCCTTGACGAATGTCCAGTTGAAGCTATCGTTGATAATGACGAAAATCCTACAGGTGAAGATATTTATTATGTATATGAAGACAAATGTGTTGAGTGTATAGGTCATAATGATACACCAGCATGTGCAGATGCATGTCCAACAGAAGGATGTATTGTATGGGGTGAAAATCCTGATACAGAAGGCGTTGTAGCCGGTACTCCTTGCGTAGAAGACTAATTTAAAAATATTTTAAAACAATTATAAGGGCAAGTAATTTTACAATTACTTGCCTTTTTTTATTTTTTTAGATATAATCCGCGACTTGAAATTCAAAATAGGAAAATATCATATGGAACAAACATTATCTATCATCAAACCTGATGCTGTAGCTAAAAATGTTGTAGGGAAAATCTTAGACAGATTTGAATCTGCTGGACTAAGAATTGCAGCTACTAGAAAAATGCAATTAAGTAGAGCTGATGCTGAAGCTTTTTATGCTGTACATGCTGAGAGACCATTTTTTGGTGAATTAGTAGAATTTATGATTTCTGGACCTGTTGTAGTTTCAGTTTTAGAAGGTGACAATGCAATGTCTATCAACAGAGATTTAATGGGTGCTACTAATCCTAAAGAAGCTGCTGCTGGTACAATTAGAGCTGATTTTGCTGATTCTATTGATGCAAATGCAGTTCATGGTTCTGATTCTGTAGAGAATGCAGCTAATGAAATTAAATTTTTCTTTTCAGATAGAGAAATCTGTTAGTAAATATTTATGCAAATAGAATTTAGAAAAGTCCCTTTTACACCAAAAGAGTTCTCTCTTGAACTTGATTCAGTTAAATTAGAGGGTACTTTTTGTAAAATGTCGCCTACATTGGCTAAAGTTGAAGCAACTTTGGCAGGTCCTACAGCTGTGGATTGTTGTAGATGCGGGGCTGAATACACTATAGAACTTAATGAAAATTTAGAGTTTTTGTTATCAAATAAAGTGTATGAAGATGAATCTGAGTTGGAAAACTTGGTAATTGAGATAGAAAACGATATGATTGACTTTAATGAAATAATCGAAAGTGAAATTTCATCTATAAGAAGTGATTATCACATATGTGCTCTTTGTTTAGAAAATAAAGATAGTATAGAAAAAGAATATTAAAAGGAGAATAACATGGCAGTACCAAAGAGAAGAGTGTCACACTCAAGATCAGCTAAGAGAAGAACTCACTATAAAATTACACTTAAAAGACCTGTAAAAGATAGTGATGGAACTTGGAAAATGCCTCATACGGTAAACCCGAATACTGGCGAATATAAAAACTAATGCTAAAAATAGCAATTGATGCGATGGGTGGGGACTTCGGTCCCGAACCTATTATAGACGGTCTAATAGCCGCTCTTAGAATAAACACAGCTTTTTCTGCAATTGCTGTAGGTAGAAAAGAAGAACTACTAAAACTTATCCCACCTGAATACTTACGAAGAATAGAAATCCTTGATTGTAATGATGTTATATCTATGCAAGACCATGCGACTGATGCATTAAAAAGAAAAGATAGCTCTATTTATCAAGCTATTGAACTTGTTAAAAATGGTCAAGCAGATGCTGTTGTTTCAGCAGGACATTCTGGAGCTTCAATGTCTTTAGCTACGTTAAGAATTGGAAGAATCAAAGGTGTTACAAGACCTGCTATTGCAACACTTATGCCAACTAGTGAAAATCAAAATACTTTAGTATTAGATGTAGGGGCAAATGTTGATTGTGATGAAAAGAATCTTTTTGAATTTGCAGTTATGGGACAAATCTACGCTCAAGATGTTTTGAAACTTGATGAACCAATTATTGGATTACTAAGTAATGGGGAAGAAGAATCAAAAGGTAACGAAGTTACAAAAGCAGCTTATGAATTATTAGCTAATTCACAAATCAAAAATTTTGCTGGAAATGTTGAAGGTAGTGATATCTTCAAAGGGACAGTTGATGTTGTTGTTTGTGATGGATTTATTGGAAATATATTGTTAAAAACAGCCGAAGGTGTAGCAGATACTATTGGGCAGATATTGAAAAAAAATCTAAAAAGATCTCTAATCTCTATTGCAGGTGCTGTATTAATGAGAAAAGTCTTTAAATCGCTAAAAGTAAGAGTTGATTATGCAGAATATGGTGGAGCTCCTTTATTAGGTGTTAAAGCTCCAGTGATAATAGCACATGGAAAATCAAATCCAAAAGCTATAAAAAATGCAATAAATCAGGCTATAAGTGCAGCGAGTTCTAGACTAGAACAAGATATAGAAGATAAACTTGCAAAATATAGAAATTTTTAAGGACTAAGAATGGCTTACGCAGCTTTTAGATCAATAGGTGCTTACATACCAGAAAAAATCATGACTAACTTTGATTTTGAAAAAATCATGGACACATCTGATGAATGGATAACAAAAAGAACTGGTATAAAAGAAAGAAGGGTAGCAGCAAAGGATGAATTTCCATCTGATATGGGTGCAAATGCAGCCAGAATTGCTATTCAAAGAGCAGGAATAGAACTAACTGACATAGATATGATTGTCTGTGCAACTGTAACTCCTGATTACCTTTGTATGCCCTCAACTGCTTGTGTATTAGCATCAAAATTGGGTTTAAGAGATGTGCAAGCTTTCGATATAAGTGCTGCATGTACTGGATTTATATATGCTTTATCTATTGCAAAAGCATTTATAGAATCTGGCATGAAAAAAAATGTGCTAATTGTAGGTGCTGAAAAATATACTTCTATTTTAAATTATGAAGATAGAGGAACAGCTTTTATTTTTGGCGATGGTGCAGGTGCAGCAATTATATCTGCAACTGATAAAAAAGAAGAAGCAATAGTTGATGTAAAATGTTCTAGTGATGGTGATTATGACCACTTAATCATGACTCCAGGGGGAGGAAGTAGAAATCCTTGTTCACCTGAAGTAGTTGAGCAAAAACTAGCTTGTATCCAAATGAAGGGTGGCGAAACTTTTAAATTGGCAGTTAAAACTTTAACTTCTGATGTAAAAGAGATGTTTGAAAAACATAATTTAAAAGCAGAAGAGATTAATCATTTTATTCCTCACCAAGCGAACTATAGAATTATAAAAGCTGTTGGTGAAGCTTTAGGACTAAATGATGAGCAAACTGTTGTAACTGTAGATAAATACGGAAATACTTCAGCAGCTTCTATTCCTATGGCTATGAACTATGCTTATGAACAAGGAAGAATAAAAGCTGGTGATAATGTACTTTTTGATGCATTTGGAGCTGGACTTACTTGGGGAAGTGCTTTATTCCCATTCTCACCTAAAAAATAATATAATTAAGATAAATTTATCTTAATTATAACCTTCCCAATTTTACTTTTTATTGAAACTTTTTATTATTTGGATTATTTTTAAATACATTTATTGATTTATGTAAAGAAGCTTTAGAACTAGTGTTAAACTTTTCTACAGTTGCTACTGGATTAATCAATAAAATTGACTCATCAATTACTATTTGAAAAACTGACTCTAGAGGAATTGTAACCGTTGAACCAAAGTTTTCAGAACCAAAACCAGCTTCAAATGAGATAAAATTATCTTCAATTTTTATAGTTGTATAGGTATAATTACTTAAAACAAAAAGTGAAAACTTAGCAAGTTTTTTTTCTATGGCACTTGGTAAAGTAGGATCAAAAGTTGCTCCATTTACATTTACTGTTATTGCAAATTCACTATTTCTTTCCAATAAAAAAACTATCATATCTTTTACTTGTTTAATCATAAGATTCTTAAATTCAACACTTTGTATTATATCATTTACCATATTTTATTCCTTTTTTTAAAAATCCATGATAATATATAATTACATGAAAACAATTACATTTATTTTACTGATTTCAACATTAATATATGGTCATACTCTACAATTTACCCAATCAGATATTGCAAAGATAAAAGATAATCCAAATAAAAATGCAATTATAAAAAGAATACAAAATTATGAAGCATTAGAAAAGAAAATTAAAAATTTCTCTACAATTAGAAAACTTGGGCACATCAATAGTTTCTACAATCACATTCTTCCAGAACTTGATAAACAAAAATATGGGATAAGTGATTATTGGAGTACAAGAAAAGAGTTTTTGATTGAAGGGAGAGGTGATTGTGAAGATTATACTATTGCAAAGTACTTTTCACTTCTTGAAAATGGCTTTTCTAAAGATAATCTTTTTTTAGCTGTTGTTCAAGTCAAAGGAAAAGCTACTAAACATATGGTGCTACTTTATTTTCCAAGAAGAGATAAAATCCCATATGTCTTAGATAATCTTAGTTTTAGAGTAATACCTTTAAATAAAAGACCCTCCTTGGAAGTGGATTTTATATTTAATGAAAAAGAATCCTATCTTATGAAAAATGATAAAATAAGCAAAAAAGTCAAAGTTAATTGGGGAAAAGAAGATAAATGGAATAACTTACTTAAAAGAGTTTATGTAAACAAGGAGTAAATTAATTCCTTGATTTACACAATTATTTTTTCTTTTTTGATACAAAAACCTCAGCAACATCTTTTGCATATTGGAGCTCACTTGTAATTCCTACACAAGAACAATTTATCTCTGATAAAACATATTTATCACTTCCATCTTCATTATAATCTAAAATATAATCCATAGTCCAAAGTAAAGGATAATTTTGACCGTTTAGATATGGTTTTAAATCTTTCAATCCATGCATTGTAAGTTCTACTACTGCTTTCCATTTTGGCTCATTTGGTGATTCATATTTATATTTTGCTCCTGAAAATAGTGTTGCAGAGAATTGTCCCTCTTGTGGTTTTTTATGAACAACTGAGATAGGCTTATCATTTACAAGTAAAACTCTTATCTCTCCTTCACTTATTCGTTCCAAATATCTACACCCTACAAAGCCAGTTTTTCCTGTAAAATATGCAGCATATTCTGAAATATTGTCTTCAAAATTTGGCTCAAATTTATGTAAAAATTCATTGATATCATCAAAATAAAACTTTTGATTATTTACAGCTTCCACAGAAAATATAGAACCATCATCTTTTTTTGATACCAAATAAACACCCTCACCTGTTGAGCCATAATTTGTTTTTAAAACTCTTATTCCATGTTTATCTAAATCAGCTGGAAATCTTGTTGCAAAATCTGTAAAGGTATGATAAAAATAGCTTTCATCATCTCCTAATTGTGTTCCTTTTAATTTGGCAAGAATATCTTTAAAATCAAGATTAATCATAACATCTGGATGGGTATGTACCTCAATACCAGAATTTCCCAAAGCCTTTAGAAATTGAAAATATTCATCCACTTCTTTTAAATTGCCAGGATTGATTCTACTTATAACAGCAACTGCTTTTTCTTTTAGATAATCCAATAAATCATATTTTCTATTTGGTCTATAAAATACAATCTCAGTTTTATAATCTGTTACTTTTTCTATAGCATCCAAGATAGGTTTTGTATCTGGTCGAAAACCATCAAAGCCTTTATCACTTCCTTTTGCATATTCAATTATGAATATAGTGTTTTTCATTTTATCTCCTTTTGTTGTCACACAAAAGGATTTTATATTAGAAAAAAAACTTTTTGATTACAAATGGATTTTAATAGATAAAAATTGGATTTTCGATGATGTCAAAATCAATCATTGCATTCATAAGTGCAAGCTTTGAAGCTGATTTTAAATCTTCGATTGTAAGGTCTTTTTCAATGATATTTTTAGATTCAAGATACCTTTGTCTAGTAGTACCATTTAATAATGGCTTTTTAGGTGTATACCAATTAGAACCATCATATAAGGCAATATTTGCAATAGATGTGTCAGTTAATAAAAAATTTTTAAAAATAATTATTTCATCAGCATCTTCTTTTTTAGCATAAAGTTCATCTAAAGAACTTCTATTGAGATATTTTTTTGAATACTCAATTTTGTCATCATAAATTATTTTAAAAGTTTTTATTTCTCTTTTTTTATATTCATCATATCTTACATCTAATATTTCATCGTCATTGTATATAACTTTACATTTTAAAAGTTTACTATTTAAGGGATAGATATATTCATTTAAATCTATATTTTTCCCTATAGTATTGGATATTCTTAAATTGTGAAAAATAAGATTAAATACCTCTTTATCTTCACATTTTATAGTTTCAAAATATTTCATTCTTACCTCTTAAATTAATTAAATATAAAATAAAAAATTAACTCTTTTATTTAATTTTATTTTTGGTAAAATTCTATTTACCATTTTAATATAAGTTATATACTACTTCTATTAAATTATAACTAACCTAGACTTGTGTAACAAGTAGTGTTTATTTTATTAAAACACACCTTCAATATCCAAAACAAAAGAAAATTAAACTTATGAAAAATTACCAAATGATAATTGATGCACAAAAATGTGTGGGATGTCATGCATGTGAAGTAGCCTGTAAACAGGAGTTTAAAGCTCCCCTTGGTTACTTTAGAACAATGACAATGTATTTAGATAGTGGGACTTTCCCAAAAGTAAAAAGAGATTTTTTGCCTCTTATGTGTAGACAATGTAATGAGGCATTATGTTTAAAAGCCTGTACAAAAGGAGCTATTTCAAAAGAAAATGGAATTGTAAAAATAGATGAAAGTAAATGTACAGGTTGTAAAGATTGTATAAAATCTTGTTCAATAGGTGCCATTTATGTAAATCCATTTACAAATATTGCTGAAAAATGTAACTTATGTGAACACCGATTAGAACAAGGTCTTCAAACAGCATGTGAAGCAACTTGCGTTGCAAATGCAATTACAATAATTACAGATAAAAAATATATTCCAAAAGATGCAAAACCATTTAAAAATCATAAAGATGACAAACCTGGAACATTGCACATTGGAGCTAATGAAAAAATGAAAAATAAATTAACTTTTGGAAGAAGTTTTTCTCCATTAAATTATGAAATCGAAAATTGGGCGGTGGATTATGAATAGAAGAGATTTTTTAAGAAATGGAGCTATAACTCTTGCAGCACTAAAACTAGGAGATGTCATATCTTTATCTCCAACAAGCGCACAAGCAAGTGAAATAACAACTTTTCAAGAGTTTAATACTTTGGCTAAAAATATAAAAGGAATAGAAAGAGTTCCAAGTGTATGTTTAAATTGTTCTACGATATGTGGAATGACTGTTTTAGTAAAAGATGGAGAAATTCTTGGAGTTGAAGGAAATCCACTAGACCCAAATAGTGAAGGTAAGCTTTGTGCAAAAGCTCATGGAGGAGTTAGTGCAGTTAATTATCCAGAAAGAATTGTTTATCCATTAAAAAGAGTGGGACGAAGAGGTGATGGTCTTTGGAAAAGAATCACCATGGAAGAAGCTTATGATATGATGGCAGGTAAAATCAAAAAATGTATTGATGATAAAAAACCAGAAGGCATAGTTTTTCATGGTGGAAGAAACAAAATGGGAGATATAACTGGTAGATTTATGGATGCAGTTGGTTCTCCTGTGATTTTAAACCATAGAGCCCTTTGTTCATCTAATAAAAGAGCAGCAAACTACACTACAATAGGAGATACAAGTTGGGAAACTGTTGATGCTAGAGATTGTAAATATTTTCTTAATTTTGGTTCAAATTTTTTAGAAACACATCAAGGAGGTTTCCCTCTACTTAAAAGATTTATTGAGGCAAAAAATGAGGGTGCAAAATTAGTTACTTTTGATACAAGATTATCAAATACAGCAGGAAGAAGTGATGAATGGTTTGCTCCTTATCCATCGAGTGAAGGTGCAGTGGCACTAGCAATGGCAAATGTAATCATGAATGAAGGTTTATATGATGAAAAATTTATTAATGAATGGTGTAATGTAAGGGTAGATGAATATAAGAAGTTTATTGCTCCATATACTCCTGAGTTTGCCGAAGAACAAAGTGGCTTAAGTGCTAGTGATATAAAAAGAGTTGCAATAGAGTTTGCAAAAGCAGCTCCAAATTGTGCTGCTTTTACAAATAGAGGTTCACAAGCTCACTATAATGGATTACACAATGATAGAGCAGTAGTAATATTAAATGCCCTTGTTGGAAGTGTAGGGAAAAAAGGTGGTTATGCTTTTGGTGGTTCAAAAAATAAAGGACATAAATCATTCCCTATGCCAAGCCCTATTCCTCCAAAACCAACATTTAGTACAGATTTAGAAGACCCAAAACTTTATCCTTTTGCAAATAAATGGCAAAAAATGAGAGTAAGTGAATTATGTTATGACAAAATCAAAACTAAAAAACATAATATTCAAGTATATATGTCATATACAATATCTTCACCTCAAACTTGGCCAGAAGGCCCACAAACGGCAGTTGAAGTATTAAAAGATGAAAAATTAATTCCTTTTCATGTTTGTTCTGATGTAGTTTATTCAGAGATGGCACACTATGCTGATCTTATCTTACCAGATGCAACATATTTTGAAAGATACACAATAGAAGGAAGAAATGCTTATGATTTAGTTCCATATTTTGGTCTTAGACAACCTGCTGTAAAACCCCCTTATGATTGTGAAAACTTTGCAGATACTCTTATAAAAGTTGCAAAAAAAATAGGAGAACCAGTAGCCCAATATTTTGCTTTTGATTCTTATGAAGAGTTTATTAAATTAAGATTTTCAAAACTACCAATCAAAGAAGGTCTTAGTGGTTTTGATTATATGAAAAAATATGGTGTATGGATAGAGGATAAGCCAAAAAATTATGAACCATATAATATAAAACTTCAAGAAAAAGATTTAAAAGATAGTTTTGTAGAAAATGATATTATTTATGTAGATAAAAAAGGTAAAAAACAAGCCATAGGTATAATAAAAGACGGAAAAGCATTTAAAGGATTAAAAACTCCATCAAGAAAATTTGAAATAAAATCGAATGATATTATAATAGATGCCAAAAAACTTGGACTTGATGAAGATGGTTATCCACACTTTAAAATGCCAAAATCTTTGAAAGAAAAAAGTAAAAATGAACTTGTTTTAACTACATTTAAATGGAATGTTCATACACAAGCTAGAACTGCTCCACAAAAATATCTTACTGAAATAGTTCATGATAATCCTGTTTGGATAAATACACAAACAGCAAAAAAATATGGCATCAAAATGGGTGATAAAATAAGAATCACTACATTTAGACCAAAAGAAGGTTATAAAGCTTCTAAAAATGAAGTCTTAGGAAGTATGGAAGTAAAAGCTTTTGTAACCCAAGGGATTCATCCAGAAGTATTAGCAATAAGTAACTCTTTAGGAATGAATTATGGAGGTCGAGTACCAAAAGCTAAAAATGGGATAAAAGAGAATATTAAAGGATATACTAAATATCAGGACTTAGATTTAAATGGAAATATTTGGTGGGACAAAAGATTAGGTGGAAGTGGAAATGGATTCAACCCAAATAATATAATTCCAGTAAATCCAGCTCCAATTGTTGGAATGCAATCGTGGAATGATACGATTTGTAAAATAAAAAAAGTATAAACTATCATATATATAATCAATTAGTTATTTTGCTTTATTTTTTGATAGAATAAAGCAAAATATCACTAGGCCACAAATGAAATATATTTTTTTCTTTCTACTTATATTCAACTTCTTATTTGCAAATTCTCCAAAAGAAATCTTGCTTCTACATTCTTATAATAATGGACTAAAATGGAGTGATGAGATAACAGATGGTTTGCAAAGTGTTATTTCACGATATCCAGATTATGAACTTACAATTGAATATATGGATACAAAAAGGAATTATAGTAAAGAATACTTTGAAGTTTTATCTTTACTATATGCAAAAAAATATGCAGATAAAAAATATGATTTAATTATCACTGTTGATAATTATGCTTTTAATTTTGCCCTTTCAAATAATAAAAAGTTATTTCATAATACTCCTATTATTTTTTGTGGTCTTGAAAACTATGATAAAATACAAATTCCAGATAATATGAAAAATTCTGTCACTGGTGTCATAGAATATAAAGAAATTAAAAAAAATATTCAACTTATAAAAGATTCAATAAAAAATTTAAATACTTTATATATTATAAGTGATAATACTCTATCTTCAAAAGCAATAAGAAATCAAATACTTGATGCTATTTCAGAATATAAAAATAAAATCAATATCATTTTTGATACAAAGATTGATATAAAAACACTAAACCAAAAAATTGAAAAACTTCCCTCACATAGTGCTGTTCTTTTTACAAGTTTATATAAAGATATAAATGGAAAGTTTCTCTATCAAAAAGACTTAAAAGAGTTTTTTGGAAAATCTAAATATCCTGTTTTTGCTATAAATAAAATACATTTAGGTGCAGGGGTAGTTGGTGGAATTATGGTAGATCCATATGAACAAGGAAAACTAGCAGGAAACAAAGCAAATTACTTTTTAAATGGGACACCTATTAAAGATATAGATATATCAACACCTATTTCAAAACATTATTTTGATTATTCTGTATTAAAAAAATTTCATTTACATAATTCAAATATTCCAATACAATCAAGCACAATAAATAAACCAAAAGATTTTTTTGAAAAAAATAGAAAAATAATAGATAGTACTTTTATTTTATTGCCTTTACTCTTTCTTTTGATTATTGGATTAATTGTTAATATTGTAAAAAAAGTCAATTTAGAAATAAAACTATTAGAACAAACTAAATTGGACAATGTTTTGTTAAATAACATTAAAAATATAATTTATTGGAAAAGTAAAGAAGGTATCGTTTTAGGTTGTAATGATGCTTTATGCAAATACTTAAATCTTTCAAGAAATAAAATTATAGGAGAAAAACTAAATGACATTTTCCCTGAGATTTGTCAAAAAGTTGATGATAAAAAGCTATTTGTAAGTGATCTTGAAACAACTTTAGAAGGTAGAAATAATGAGGTTCTAAATGTTTTAATTAGACGAAAAAAGTATTTAAATAAGAAAAATGAAGAAGCAGGGATTGTTACAATCATAAATGATATTACTGATTTGAAAAGATTAGAAAATCAAAGAAAAAAAGATGAACAATTTATAGTACAAAGATCAAAGCTTTATGAAGTAGGAGAAATGATAACTTCTGTTGCTCACCAATGGAAAGCTCCTCTAATAGAAATATCAACTATAGCTCAAGAGTTACTTTATAAAAAAGACATCTCAAAAAGCTCTAGTAAAGAGTTTGTTGATGAAATTATGACACAAGTTAAATATATGACAAGTACTATTGATGATTTTAAAGATTTTATAAAACCTTCAATTAGAAAAAGTGAATTTGAAATAAATTCTGCAATAAATCAACTTCTAAGAGTAATTGAACACAATACAAAATATAACTACATAGATGTAGATGTAAATTATGAAGAGAATAGAAGCTATACAATATATGGTTATGCAAATGAATTTAAACAGGCCATCTTAAATATAATAAATAACTCAAAAGATAGTATTTTGAAAAGAAGACAAAGCCAAAATTTCCAAGCAAAAATCTCTATTTCAATATCTTCTGAAAATGACTTATTATGTATATCAATAAAAGATAATGGCATTGGAATAAAAGATGAAAACTTAGAAAAAATATTTGAGCCATTTTTTACAAGTAAAAAAAATGGTGATGGGTTTGGACTTCATATGGTAAAATTAATAATTGAAGATAAGATGAATGGCACAATAAAAGCTTTGCCTTGTGATGAAGGAGCAAATATTCTTATTTGTTTAGATAATTCTATAGAGAATTAGAATGAAAATATTATTATTAGAAGATAATAAAAGATTATCAAAACTTATTATTGAAGCCCTATGGGAAAAAAAATATAAAATTGATTGGTTCGAAGATGGAAGACATGCTTTGAATGCAGTTCATGATGGTTATGATTGTTTTATTTTAGACATAAATGTACCAGGAATAGATGGTCTTAGTTTATTAAAAGAAATTAGAGTTATGGATAAAAAAACACCCGCAATAATAATAAGTGCAAATGTTGAATTAGAGACTATTAAAGATGCTTATACTAATGGTTGCGATGAATATCTGAAAAAACCATTTTATATCTATGAGTTAGAATTAAAGCTTAATAAATTTTGTAAAAAAGAAAAAGAGACTATAAATCTACTTGAAAACTATACTTATAACACAAGTAGTGAACTTTTGTATGATGAAAATAAACAAGAGATAAAATTAGCAAAAAAAGAGATTTTACTTTTAAATTTATTTATAAAAAATTGTGAGAAAATAGTTACCTTTGAACACATAGAACAATATGTTTGGGAAGGTGATTTTACTACAAATGAGAGTATCAGAACACTTGTAAAAAGACTAAGAAAGAAACTTCCAAAAGATACAATAACTTCACAAATTGGGATTGGATATAAACTACAAATTTCTTAAAATGGTAAATAAATTTTATCAAGTATCTCTTGATATTCTAACTTGGCATCACTATCACAAGTAATACCTCCACCACTTTTATAATAAAGATTTTCATCTTTATCTTTTTGAATAAATCTAATCATAACTGAACTATCTAAACTTTTTCCATCAAAAACCCCAAAAATACCAGTATAATAATCCCTCTCATATCCTTCTATTTCTTTTATGATTTCTACAGTTTTCCTTTTTGGTGTTCCTGTTATGGAACCAGCTGGAAGAAGGGAAAGTAAAATATCTCCTAACTTTTCATTCCAATTGCTTTGTAGTTCTCCTGATATTTTAGAACTCACTTGCAGAAGTTTCTTATCCCCTGCTTGTATTTCATCAATATATCTAAACCTATCTACTCTAACTTTAGTTGAAACTATTCCCAAGTCATTACGAAGTAAGTCTACTACCATCGTATGTTCAGCCATCTCTTTCATATCACCCAAAATTTTAACACTAGCATTTGCTAAGCTTGCATCAATAGTGCCTTTCATGGGATAAGTATAGATTTTATCTTTTTTAATTTTTATAAATCTTTCAGGAGAAAAGCACACAAACTCATCTTTAAATTTTAATTTAAACTTTGATTTTGATCTTTCATAAATCTCATCTAAACTCAAATCACACTTTATTTTTGTTTTAGCTGTTAGATTTAATAAATAACTGTTTCCTGAAGCTATTTGTTCTTGCACATACTCAAATTTTGTTTTATACTCTTCAAAACTCATTGGACATTTTATCAAGGCTTCGTTTTTTATTGAACTTTTTTTCTCTTTAGGTGAGATTTCATATTTTATATCTTGGGGTAAATCTTTTAAGGGTTTTAAAAAGTAGTTTTTTAAGTCATAACTTATCATAAAAAAAAATGGCTCTTTAGAAGAGCCATAATTATTAAGTTGATTTATTAATTCTTGATTATTCAAATATATACTATTGAGAAAGTATTAGTTTTTTAAGTACTGCCATTCTAACAGCAACACCATTTTTAACTTGTTTTAAAACTTTTGATCTAGGATCCAATAACATCTCATCACTAATATCAACATTTCTGTTCACTGGTCCTGGGTGAAGAAGTAAAATATCTCTATCTCCTAGAACTTCTTTTGTAATACAATAATCTTTTGCATAATCATTAATTGATTGGAAATATATTTCATTGTGTCTTTCTAATTGTGTTCTTAAACTCATCACAACATCAACTTCATCAATTACTTCTGAAATATTATCATATTGCTTATGTTCATTTGTTTCTGATTTAAAACAATCAGGTGCTACAAAACACACATCTAAACCAAATCTAGGAAGAAGTTTTCTATTAGATCCAGCAACTCTTGAAGTTCTAACATCTCCTACTATTGCAACTTTTTTATTTTCAACTTCTCCATCAAAATGTTCCATAATAGTAAACAAATCAAGTAAAGCTTGAGTAGGATGTGCATGTTTGCCATCACCTGCATTGATTATTGGACAATTTACAAGATCAACTAAAGTTCCTGGTAATCCACACTCTGAATGTCTTATAATAATAGCATCTGGACACATTGCATTGATATTTGCAACAGTATCAAATATAGTTTCACCTTTACTACTTGAACTTGTTCCCACATCAAGTGAAACAATCTCAGCACCCAATCTTTTTGCAGCTATTTCAAAAGCACTTCTAGTTCTTGTAGAGTTTTCAAAAAATAGAGTTACTACTACTTTGCCTTTTAAAATATCCCTTGATTTCATATCTAAAAACAGTTTTGCATCATCAAATAATGAAATAATCTCCTCGTTTGTAAAGTCTGAAGTTCTTATGAGGTTTTGCATCTATTATCCTTGCCTTTTTAAAAACAAATTTTATCAAAAAAAAGATTAAATTGGTTATAATATTTTCCTATTCTCCCTAAGGAACTTAATGAAATTTTCACTTTTTTTAATATTTACAATCACATTTTTACTTTCTAATGCAAATGCACAGTTTAATCAAAAAGTTTCCTTTGATGAAGTTAAAAAAAATATCTCGTATGAAAATGATATAAAACCCATACTAGACAAAAGATGTGTAGTTTGTCACTCTTGTTATAATTCACCTTGCCAATTAAAAATGAGCTCACTTGAAGGTCTTTTAAGGGGAGCAACAAAAGAGGTTATTTATAAAAATAGATTAAAAGCTGGAGAGATGACAAGGCTCTTTGTAGATGCAACTACAACTGAAAAATGGAGAGAAAAAGGCTTTTATCCAGTAAATGAAAAGATACCAAATCTAAATGCTTCTATCATGTCTTATTTATTAAATCAAAAACAAAAATTTCCAAAAATAAAAGGAAATTATGCACCAGAAGATGATGAACTAACTTGTATAAAAGATAAAGATGAACTTGAGAAATATTTAAATGATAAGCCTTATCATGGTATGCCATATGGTTTTCCAGCTTTAAAAAAAGAAGAACATAACCTTCTTATGACTTGGTTAGATAAAGGAATAAAAAAGCCTAAAATCATACAAACAAAAGAACCAAAAGAGATAAAAATCTTCGAAGACTTTTTGAATAATCAAGATGTAAAACATAAAGTAACAGCTAGATATATTTATGAACATCTTTTCTTAGCTCATATTAAATTTCCTGATAGTAA
Source organism: Arcobacter sp. F2176 (assembly GCF_004116465.1). NCBI lineage: Bacteria > Pseudomonadati > Campylobacterota > Epsilonproteobacteria > Campylobacterales > Arcobacteraceae > Arcobacter > Arcobacter sp. F2176. The sequence goes on along the minus strand of NZ_PDJV01000002.1, from coordinate 152,950 downwards.
TGATTTTTACGAACTAGTAAGGTCTTATACAAAACCAAATACAAGTGTAAAGGTAATAGCAACAAGACTTCCTTATGATAAAGTAGAAGAACCATTTTATTATAGATTTCAAAAAATAAAATCAACTATTGTTCATAAAACACATATGGTATACAATCTTGATGAAAGTAAATTAAAAAGATATAAAGACCTTTTTATAAATACAAATTGGGAAGCAAAACCTACTTTAGTAAGTTATGATTCAAAAATAGCAGCAAATCCATTAACAGCTTATGAACAAATACCTGCAACATCTAAATACAATTTTTTACTTGATAATATCCATTACTTTATTATGACATTTATAAGAGGTCCTGTTTGTAAAGGTCAGATTGCACTAAATGTTATAAATGACCATTTTTGGGTTGCCTTTAAAGATCCAAAATTTGATGTAACTCTTCATGATAGTAACTTTATACATGATAATTTAAAAAAATTAAGTGTACCAAATGAGTATGGACCCAACGCCCCTATTTTGGATGCTTTTGATTTTTTTAGTTACGACCAAGACACTATAGCTTATTATAAAAATAAAAATGAACTATATAAAAAATATTATAAAAAGGGAATAGATATAAATAGTATCTGGAAAGGCAATAATAGTGAAGAAAAAAACAATGATGCAATATTGACCATATATAGACATTTTAACTCTGCCTCAGTTCAAAAGGGAGCCTTAGGTGATATTCCTAAAACTATGTGGGTCATTGATTACCCTTTATTAGAAAGACTTTATTATTCTCTTGTTGTGGGATTTGATGTTTTTGGGAATACTCCTCATAAACTACTAGTAAGAAAATATATGGACAGATTAAGAATAGAAGGTGAAAGTAACTTTTTAGAATACCTTCCAAAAGATATAAGAAAAACTCAATTTGATAAATGGTACTTAGGGTATACTGCAAAATGGCTAATAACTTATACTCCCTCTCAAAATGAAACCTTAGTAAAATATAAATCTAAAGAGTATAAAAAAGAGTTGATGTTAGATATATTAAAATATACAAATACACCAAAAGATAAATTAAATTTTATAGAAAAAGGGTATAAGCAATCCCCTATATTGAAACAATATAATACAAAAAGTCAAATCGAGCAAAGTTTAAAAGACTTAACACTAAAAAAGAATACAGCTCTTTTTAGAGACTATTCAAGTAATAATTTCAATCTTTCATATTTAAGAATACAAATGAATAATAAAGAAGACTATGTTTATTCAATAGTCATAAATAAATGGCATGACAATGTTGCGTTTTTATTTAATGAAAGTGAAAGATTGAATTCTAGCAAAGATAGAATAAATATATTAAAAGGTTTTGTAGGCTCATATCCAAACTTATTTATTGTTGTAAAACAAGATGATTTAAGTGAATTTTTTAATATTTTAATAAATTATAAGAAAGATGATAATGAAAAATTATCTAAATATTTTATTAGTAGAGAAAATAAAAACTTTTGGGAAGTATATGATTGGTTTCAAAATGAATTTAATAAGGAGCAACCTATAGATTCAGGAATTTTTGATTTAAATAGATATTTTAAAAAATCTATTCTTCCTATAACTAATTAAAAATATATTTTCGATATAATAAGCATATTTTTTTAGGAAGTTTATAAAATGTTAGAACAATTAGATAAAGATTATGTATTAAATACTTATGCAAGAAATTATGTTAACTTTAAAAGAGGAGAAAATGCTACTCTTTTTGATGATAAAGATAATAACTACATAGATTTTACTTCAGGTATTGGTGTTGTTAGTGTTGGACATGGAAACAAACAAGTAGCAGATGCTATTTATGATCAAGTTAGTAAGATAACTCATATTTCAAACCTTTATGCAATCGAGCCACAAGCACTTTTAGCTAAAGAAATTGCTAAACTTAGTGGTTATGATGTGGCAACATTTTTTGCAAATAGTGGAGCCGAAGCAAATGAAGGTGCAATAAAAATTGCAAGAAAATATGGGCAAACAAAATTTGCAAATAAAAAATATAAAGTGATAACTTTAGAGCACTCTTTTCATGGAAGAACTATTACTACTGTAAAAGCTACAGGTCAAGATAAATTTCACTCGCCAAATTTTTCTCCATATCCTGAAGGGTTTTCATACAATAAACAAATCAATGACATCTATAACTCAATAGATGAAGAAACTGTTGCAGTGATGATTGAACTTGTTCAAGGTGAAGGTGGCGTTCAACCTTTCGAAAAAGAAGAGATTCAAAAATTAGCTGCATTTTTAAAAGAAAAAGAGATTTTACTTATCGTAGATGAAGTTCAAACAGGTGTTTATAGAACAGGCGAATTTTTAGCCTCAAACTTATATGAAATAGAACCTGATATTGTAACTTTGGCAAAAGGTTTAGGTGGAGGAGTTCCTATTGGAGCTATTTTGACAAAACACAAAGATATCTTTTCTCCTGGTGATCATGGTTCAACTTTTGGTGGAAATTATTTAGTTACAAGAGCAGGATTAGAAGTTTTAAAAATCTTAGATGAATATAAAGATAAAGGTGCGCTAGATGAAGCTATTATCTACTTTGAATCAAAATTAGCTGCTTTATATGAAAAGTATCCAAATATCTTTATTTCAAAAGTTGGTTTAGGTCTTATGAGAGGACTTAGAGCTAAAGATGAAGCTACTTTAGCAGCTATTATTAAAAATAGTTTTGAGCAAGGGGTATTAGTCTTAAAATCAGGAAGAAATACTTTAAGATTTTTACCAGTATTAACTATCACAAAAGAAGAAATTGATGAAGGGTTCAAAAGGCTAGATGATGCAATTTCTAAGATTTAGACTATCTTTAGCAACTATTGTTTTAGTTGCTAGTTCTTCTTTTGCAGCACAAAGTGATAAGTTAGATGACTCTATTCTTTCAAAAAAAAGATTAGAAATATTTGACTTATCAAAAGAGCAAATAGAAGAGAATAGTTCAAAACTTAAAAAAGATTGGATAAATCCAGTAAATTATACCTATTCAAAAGTTTATGGAGATAAATATGATACTGAAAAGTCTCTTATCTCTGTAGACCAACCCATATTTAAAACTGGTGGTATTTACAAAGCTATAAAATATGCAAATGCTCAAAGACTCTATTCTCACCTAGATTTAGATTTGCAAAAAAAAGCTATGATAAAAGATACCACAACCATTTTATTCAATATCCATAAACTGCAACTTCAAATAAAAAAACAAGAACTCTTAGTAAAAAATGGTGAAATAGATATCCAAAGAAAAAAAGAACAAGTACTTAATGGCTTTGCTGATACTTCATTACTAGATAATGCAATACTTGATACAAATACAAGTAGAAATGCTCTAGCTGATTTAGTTTATCAAAAAGAAGAATTAATAAATCAGTTTGGTACATATGCAAGTGGTGATTATGAAAGTTTTACTTTGCCAAAATTTAGTATTTTAGATAAAGAAAATTTCTTAAAAGATAATCTAACTTTAAAAAGAGCAAAAGCAGATATAAGTAGTAAAAAAGACTTCTCATGGATGACTATATCAAAATATCTTCCAACAGTCAGTGCAACCTTTGATTATACAAAATATCACTCAAGTAATAATCCTACAATTGACACAGGAGATGATGTACAAAACTATGGAATAAAAATCACTATGCCACTTGATACAAGAACATTCAATGATATTCAAAGTACTAGAATAGATTATCTAAAGGCAAAATTAGATTTTGACAACCAAATTTTAGAACAAGAAAACTATTTCAAAAGTAAACTATCAAAAATCAAAATGATAGATTCAAAAATAAACATTGCAAAAAATGATTATGTATTATACAACTCCCTACTTGATGTAGTTGTAGAAGAGAAAGAAGCAGAACTAAAAACCCAAAGTGATGTGGATACCCTACTAAATTCCAAAAAAATCAGAGAACTAGACCTCAAAATTTACAATATCGATAAACAAATCGAACTATTAGATATTTATTCTAAAATAAGCTAAAAATACACTAAACACTTCTAGCTTGGGTATTTTGTAATTATAATAGTTTACTATTCTCATAAGTGCAACTACATTTGACAGGGTTTTAGTTGAGGCTGGTTTTTTTTAGACAAAGGTGGAATTAAATCCCACCTTTATATCTTCTTGGAAGTCCTGGCATTGTTAGTTGTAGTTCGTAGCCTTTTTTTATTGTTTCATCATCTATTTTTAAATCGTTTCTTAGATAATTTACTACTTCTTCTTTTGTGTAATTTGGATATTCTATTAATGTTAATAAATATGCTGAGGACTTAATATAGTTCTTTTCTTTATAGTATAATACTGCAATATTATTGATTGAATCCATACTCTCTCTCTCAATCGCAATTTTATAATATTTTTTTGCACTAGTATAATCTTCTAATTTTTCATATAGAAGACCTAAATTAGTTAATGAGATATTGTTATTAGCTAATAAATACCATTTAATTGCATCATCATTATTTAATGAATTTTCATATATTGCTCCTATATTAATTGCGGAATTATTATCTCCTAGATTATAAGCTCTTTTATACCATATAATTGAACTATCTTTATCCTTTAATTTTTTATCATAAAAAAGACCTAAGTTAAAAGCAGATTTTTTTGATATCATTGAACTCTCATACCACTCAACAGCCTCAGGATAAGCTTTAAGCCTTGGGTCCATGTCTGATTTTAAATTATATGTATCTTTAGTGATTTTTCCTATAGGTTTTTCTTCACAACCACTGATAAAGATTAAAAGTGCAAGTATTGTTATTATTTTTATTAGTTTATTCATTTGTTATTGTTCCTATAAATTTTTCATCTTCTTGGTCTATAAAGGCTTCTTTAAAGTTTAGTACTGATATATAAACTACTTCTTTGAAAGAATATGTGTAATTATATTTTAATAATATATTTTCTGTTAAAACTATGATTGAGTATTTTTTATGATTTAACTCTGATATTTTTGAAGCTTCGATTATATCATTATTTGATAAATCATAAGTATAGAAGTTTTCATAAATTGTTGATTCAGGTTTCTGCATTACCTTATATTCATTTTTGTCAGTTTTTATAATGAGTTTAAACTTACTATCATCAAATATTTGTTTAGGTATTTTTACTCTTGTTGCTTTATATAATTTTGTTTCTTTATCTATTGAATATCTAGAACTAAACAACTCTAAATCCAATCCAAAAAGTGTTTTTTTAAGTACTGATATCTCATTTACTAAAGCAGAATCTAGCATTCCTTTGTTTTTATCATAATTATCTCCTATAAAGTTTTGAATATCTTTAAAGGTATTAAATTGTGGTATTCTTAAATCTGAATCTTTAAGTGTTCTATTTAAGATTGTTGTTTTAAATTTTAGACCATCATCTGTTTTTGTTTTATAAAGAAGGGACTTATTTATATAATTTTCTATTGGACTATTTATTATGTGGGTGAAGTTTAGTATTAACTGATATGCCAATTCTGTTAATCCTGCTAATATGAAGCCTGTTCCCAAACCTATCCAAGATGAACTTAATAAAAATATTACTTGTAGTGTTGTTGTTAAACCTGTTATTTTTTTCCCATCTCCATCTTCATCATCAAGTTTTACAAATCTATTTACTCCAGTTATTATTGTTATAAAGATATCTAATCTATATGCAAATATCCCTATATTTAATTTTGCTTTATTTGCTGCTTGAGTTATCAGGGTTGTGGCTAATTTTGCATTGTTTCTTGCTTTTTCTAATCCTTCTAAAGCTAAAATAGACAAGGTTGATACATCTGATGCAAAAGCAGTTAGATTTGATAATTTTAATTTATCGTAAGAGTTATAATAGTTTACTATTCCCATAAGTGCTACTACATTTGATAGGGTTTTAGTTGAGGCTAAGGTTTTTTTTAAAACATAATATTCAGTTATTGTTTTCAGTTTAGTTTTTCCAAATTTCTTATTTGTTAGTATATCCCCTCCTAGATTACTAATCTTAGATTCTTTCTCTTCAATCAGCTGAATAATCTCTTTTTGTCTTCTCTTTTTAATATTTCGTCTTGTACTTTTATCTTGTTTCATCTTCTTTATTTCATTACTTAAAGCTTTATTTTCTTCTTTTAGAGCTTTTATATCTTCTAAGACTGAATTCATCTCATTTAATCTTTTTGTAAAACCATTTATAGCACTTAGTGTAGAATAAAGAGCTTCAGCAGTGTCTTGTGATTTTTGAGCCATATCAAAGTTTGTTGAGATAAGTGTTTTATAGCTTTGATTTGGATTTTTCTTTTTTTCTTGGGAAAATTCAAAATCAATTTTTGTTTGTAGTCCTTGTAGTTTTGAGATTGTATTTAAAAATTCTAAGACATTTGTTTGTCTTTCTTTAAACTTCTTATCAGCATCATTTTGACCATTTTGAATACAAGAGTGAGTTACTACTGAGTTTGTAACCATAGAATAAGTTTCAAAGAATAGTTTTTTATTTTCTCTATATTCAGCCCATTTATTCATATCTTCAATATTTTCTCTTGATTTTGCAAGCTCTTCCATAAAGCTTAGGATATCTTTTGATTGAGCATTAAAAATAGAAGAGATATTTAACTCTTCATCCATAAAAGCTATTATTTTTGTTAAATCATAGGATAAATTTAACATATTATAATGATATCTTATCTTTTCATCTTCATTATCAAACTCTTTTATACCTGAGTATAAACCTAAAAGCTCTTTGATTTTTGGGTTTTGTTGTTCTTTTACAACAAGTTTTAGTAACTTATCAGGAGATAATAAATAGTCATCAGTTTTAAAGGATGATAAATCTTTACTTTTATATAAGTCTTCAAATTCCAAAGCTGTTTGAATTTTTATCTTCTTAGCTTCTTTATATGAAAATGATACTTTTTTATGGATGTATTCTAGATTATCAAATTGTGATAAAAGTGTATTTTTATCTTTATTCTCTTTTGTAAAAATAAACCCACTCTTTTTTGTACTTCCTTCAAATATCTCTTTATATAAACTTTGATCTTTCATCTTATAATTTACATCTTCTATATCATCTTCACTTATGGCTGGTAATGGTCTCATATTTATAATAAGATTGTAAAACTCTAATTTATTATCTTCAATATCTGATATAGCTCTTAGTTCATCATCGTAATCACCAGAAAATAAAATAGAAAATACTATCAAGGCTAATAGCTTATTTGGGTCTTCTCTATATAGCTTATAATCATTATGATAATTCGAAAACTTCAGATATCCATGAGCAGTATGAATAGTTCTATTTATACCTCTTTCTTCTGCATATTTCTTAATATCATTATTTCTACTTTCTACTTCAGTACTTGAGATTTTTGGATTATAATAGTAGTTTAATTGATTATTTATAAATTTCAATTGCCCATCATATAGTTCTATTTTCATATTTTTAAAAAATGATTTACTCAAAAATTCTATTTGTCTATAATAATTACTTGCCATATCAAAATTCGGAACTACAATATTTGCTAAATCAAGAGTATCATCTTCAAATATAAGATTTGATAGTTTGCCATATAATATTTCTCTTACAAAAGTACTATAATATTTTCTTAATTTATTTAGATTTTTATTATATTTATTTTTTCTACCCTCTGGTACATAAAAATAATTAAGTTGATTTGCTACAGTATATACATAAGCATTTTTATCTCGAATATCATCTATTATACTTTCATTATCAACAAAGTTTTTCTTAAATGAAAATTCATAATATTCTTTTAAATCTTCTAAAACTCCTAATTCATCATCAATAACCGCAATTATATCTAATGGATATAATTTTGTATTTTTTTCATGTTTAGATAGTGGATCAAATTTCTTTTGTGTTTGTATATCTTCTTTTGTAATTTCATTTGAAGCTAGACTTTGTACATCTTTGATATAAAAAGCTTTTTCTTTTGTAGATTCAAGAGTTTTTGGATTTATGTTAATTGCTTTAAACTTTTTAAAATCACTAGCTCTTTTTGATTGTGCTTTTCTAAGTTTTACATTTGAATAAACAATTTCTACTTCATCATCATTTTCTAAAGCTATATATTTTTTAAGAATATTTTGCTCATCTTTATAAGATATTTCATTTAAATTTTCAGAACAAAGAGTTCCTCTTGATACAATTTTATATTCATCAATAGATTTTTTGGTTTTTACATATACATAAGATTCTAACTCTGAATAAACTTTATCTTTTATTCTTGGATTTATATCTTTATCTACAGAGAAAAAATTTTCTGTTTTTAGAAAAACTCTTATTGCCCTTAGAGGTTTGTATATATCTATATTATCATTATCTTTTGTTGATCTTATCAAATATAATTTATATTTTTCTTTTTCTTTTTTTTCTTCTGATTCTTTAATTGCCTTTTCTGTAGGTTCTTCAGCAACAATTTCTTGAGAAAATAAAGAAGGAGGAGCAGATATTTTTGAAGTACTTTGTCCTGGATCCACTAAAATTACAGCTCTTCCTTTATCTGTTTTAAATCCATCTGTCCTAAGAAGATATGTCAAGCCTGTGGCTGAGACATTTGTTTCTGTACCAGCAGTTGAATTACTAGCAACTTTCGTGCACTTATTCTTACTTCTTGGGCAAGCAACTGGTGCTCCTAATATATCTTTTAGGTATAAAGGTTTTGCTCCTGCAATCTTTAGGTTTGGGACACTTGATGTTAGGGTTACTTTCCCTCCACAAGCGCATTTTATAAATCCTGATTCTATTACATTATATTCATTACCCATAATCTATCCAATTATTTTTGCATATGATACTTAAAAGTAATTTAATAGTTTATTATTGTTATAGTAAAGTTACAAATTTGTAATAATTTTATAGTCTACATGACAAGGAGAGTAAAACAAATAAGAAGATTATTTCTTCTTATTTGCTGGTAGATTTAAATAATATTCAATCTCACCTTCTGTTAGTATTTTGATAGTATTTGTACTTCCTGGTATCCCAGCTGGATATCCAATTGTTGCTATATATGGTCCTGTTTTATCTAAGATATTTCTTGATTCTAGATTTTTAAGCATCTTTTGAATCATCTTCGAGGCTTGTCCTTCTTTTAATACTGTAATAGGATAAACACCCCAAATAGCACTTAAAGAGTTTAATACTTTTCTTTTATGAGAAAATGCTAAGATTTTTGTTTTTGGTCTATATCTTGATATTTTCATTGCTGATTTACCTGAGCTTGTAAGTGCTAAAATTCCTTTTGCACCTAAATCATCTGCTAATTTTGTAACTGTTCCTTGAATAACATCAAATTCATCTAAATATGCAAATTTACTTTGTTTATCAAAGTTATAAATCTCTTCTGTTTTAGCAATAATATTACTCATTGTTTCTACAACATTTACAGGGTCTGTTCCTACTGCACTCTCTTCAGAAAGCATTACAACATCAGTTCCATCTAAAACTGCATTTGCAACATCTGAGATTTCTGCTCTTGTTGCTCTTTCATTTTCTGTCATTGAAAGAAGCATTTGAGTTGCTGTTATTACTGGTTTACAAGCAATATTTGCTTTTTTGATAAGTCTTTTTTGGATTGTTGGAACTTCATAATAAGGAACTTCTATTCCTAAGTCTCCCCTTGCTACCATGATTCCATCACTAGCTTCTATTATTTCATCTATATTTTCAACTGCATCAAATTTCTCTATTTTAGCTATTAGTTTTCCATGATATCCATTTAGAAGTTTTCTTGCGTGCAACATATCTTTTTTATTTTGTACAAAAGAGATTGCAAAATAATCAACTTTATTTTCAACTCCCCAAGCGATATCTTTCTCATCTTTTTTAGTAATAACATCAATATCAATTATTGTATTAGGAAAGTTTACACCTTTTCTTGAGCCTAATTTTCCATGATTTTCTATTTCTGCTTTTACTTGAACACCTGTTTCTATTACTTTTGCTCTAATTGTTCCATCATAAAGATATATATATTCATCTTTTTTTACTTTATCAAGTAATTCTGGATAATTTAGAGATGCTACATATTCATTTTCACTCTCTTGGTATCCTTCTATATCATCTTTTACGAATCTTATTGTATCACCTTTTCTTAGTTCAAAAGGCTCTTTTAAATCCCCTAATCTAACTTTTGGTCCTGAAATATCTTGTAAAATAGCAACTGTAGTATTTAAGTTTTCCATTGCTTTTCTAATATTTTTTAATGTATTTAGATGGTATTCATGACTTCCATGTGAAAAATTAAGTCTAAACATATTTGCGCCAGCTTTAATCAATCCTTCTATTATTTCTATCGTATCACTTGCTGGGCCTAAGGTTGCTAATATTTTTGTTCTTTTATTCATAAATCTTTCCTTTCCTATTTTATTTATGATTATACCATAACCGTATTACACACTAGTAACATTTTATAAACAGTTTTTAGATATTATTATTTTCATGAATACAAAATTTAGTGATTATTTTGACAATTGGCTTTATGGCAAAGATGGATATTATACAAAATATAATGCTATTGGAAAAGATGGAGACTTCTTTACAGCAGTTTCAACTTCAATATTTTTTGGTGGAAGTATTGCCAAAAAGATAGTTGATACAATCTTAAATAATAAACTTCCACATAATACTACTATTGTAGAAATTGGTGCCCATCATGGCTATTTATTAGCTGATATTATTCAGTTTATTTATACTTTAAATCCAAAACTCCTTGAAAGCCTAAACTTCGCAATAGTTGAGCGATTTGATAACTTAAAAAATGAGCAAAAAGAATATCTAGAAAACTCATTTGGTGATGGTATTAAATTTGATTTTTATGATGACATAAGTGAAATAAAACTTGCCCATGCTTTTATTGTGGCAAATGAGATTTATGATGCTTTCTCTTGTGAATTAATCTATACAAAAGATGATAAATTACAAACTGCATTTGTAGAAAAAGGGGAAATACAGTTCAAAGATTGTTCAGATGAGAATATTATAAATAAATGTAAAAAATACAAAATCACAAAAGGTGAATTAGCTTTAGGTTATGAAGAGTTTGCAAAAAATATTTGTAAAAATATTAAAAACTTCTACTTTCTAAGTTTTGATTATGGAGAAAAATATCCAAGAAATGATTTTTCTTGTAGAATTTATTCAAAACATGAAGTTTTTCCAATCTTTGATGAAAAACTTGATTTAGATAAATTATATAAAAATTCAGATATCACCTATGATGTAAACTTTTCCCATGTAATTGATAGTTTTAATAGTTTCTGTAAATGTGAAGTTGAATATCAAACCCAGTTAAAAGCCCTAGTAGAATTTGGTATTTTAGACTTGCTTCAAATATTACAAAAAAATGTAAGTGAAGAAAACTACCTAAAAGAAGTTCAAAAAGTAAAAAGTCTCCTTGAACCAACAGGTATGGGTGATAGATTTAAAATGCTACTTATTAAAAAGTAGCATTTTGTCACTTGTCAATTTTTATATCATTTTTACCAGTAAATTCTTTTTGATCAGCACTACTTACAATAAGTTTAGCAATTTTATCTGTTGAAACTGCTATTTCATGAGCTTCAGATGATACCATCGCATTTTTTTGCGTTTGTTGATCAAGTTGATTGATAGAATCATTAATTTGTTCTATTCCAAATAATTGCTCTTTTGAAGCACTCTCTATATCAGAGATTAATTTAATACTTTGAGAAATATTAGCATTTAATTTTTTATATCCTGTTATCATAGTTCCTGCTATTTTTTTACCTGCATTTGCTTTTGATGTAGCATTTTCCACTAAAACTTTTATCTGTTTTGCAGCTTCTGCACTTCTAGTAGCAAGATTTCTTACTTCTTGTGCAACCACTGCAAACCCTTTTCCAGCTTCACCTGCAGTTGCTGCTTCCACTGCAGCATTTAAGCTTAAAATATTTGTTTGAAATGCTATTTGATCTATTATACCGATAGACTCAACAATAGATTGAACTTGTTCATTAATTTCATCCATAGATATTGATGTTTCATTAGCTAATCTTTCTCCTTCGTTTGCTGAAGTTGTCACTTCATTTGAGAAATTAGCCATTTTTGCAATATTATCCGTATTTGATCTAATATTACTTGTGATTTCTTCAACAGCAGCTGCTGTTTCTTCAAGTGATGCGGCAGCTTCATTTGAACTGTCATTTAACTTATCCACATTTTTAAGTAACCTATCTGAACTATAATCAAGGGTTAATCCATTTGATTTATTTTCTACTAGCATTTGAGTAGTAGAATCACCTAACATATTTACACCATTCGCTAATTTTAATAAATGCTCTTTTATATTTGTAGTTGATATTTTATTTAGATAATTGTAGTTTGAATATTCATCTAATATATTTAAAACTTTTTCAATATTATTTTCTAAATTATCAGCCATTTTATTTAACACATCTTTTAATTGTAATAATGATGGATTTGAAACTTTAACTACTAATCTTTTACTTAAATCACCATTTTCAAATTCTCCTAAAACAAAAATAGCTTCATCTATTAATTTTCTATCTTCTTCTATTCCTACTTTTGTTCTTTCAATATTTTGATTTACTACTTTTGCCATTTGCCCAAATTCATCAGTTGTATTTATTTCTATTAAATCTGCTTTATTATTTTCTCTATTTAAGAATGAAAAAAATGAAATAAGTCCATTTTTGAATATTTCTAATTTTTTTGTTATATCAGATATTATTACATATGATAGTAATACGATAATTATTAACGAAAATATAATAACAGTTATCACAAAGTATATACTATTAGAATATATATTTTCAGCTTTTTCTGTCTCACTTTTTGCAACATTTAGTTGTAAAGATATCAATTCTGAAACTTTTTCTCCTATTGGGTCAATTTTAGGATACAGTTCATCAGTAGTAAATTTACCAATAAGTTCTAAATCTTTTTTTTCACAGGCCATTTTTATATTTTTTGAAAGGTCATTTGCAACTAACATTAATTTTTTAGCTTCATTTACTAACTTTTGTTCTTTTTCTGTCAATGATGTTGATAAATAATTATTCCATTCATTTTTTATATTATTTTCTGCACCGTTAATATTAGAAATACACTCTTCAAATGTAATATTTCCATTTCTTGTTTTATGAGTTGTATCAACAATATTAACTGCATATTCATCTGCAATTATTTTTAACTGTTTTAAGGGAACAACTCTATCATAATAAACAGTTTGTAGACCATTATTTACTTTTTTTAATTGAACTATGCTTGAAATTCCAATTATTACTAACCCTATAATTGCAACAAATGCTAAGATAATTAACTTATTTCTTGTACTTATATTTTTCATACTTCTTCCTTTTTTAAATTATCATTTAATTATTCCAAAAGATAGTCAAGAAGTAGTAAAGTTTTCTGATTTTTTTTGAAGTCTTTTTATAAATATAAAATAGAAAAGTTATAACTTTTCTATTTCTTTATACTCTTCATCTGTAAAGATTCTAGATTTTGTGATAAATTGGTAACCTAAATCTATTTCCAGTGAAAAAGAGTTTCCAAAGGCAGCTTTTTCTTCTTTTACATCAATAGTTATTTCTGAATGTCTAAAATACTCAAATTGGTCTTTGTCTATAAAAAATTCACATCCACATATCTCTCCCATTTTTACATTTCGTGAGGGAACATGAAAGTCACTTTTTGCATAGCACATAGGAGCTGTGCCATCACAACAACCACCACTTTGGTTAAAAACTAATTCACCATTTTCTTTTTTTAATTGTTCTATTACTAAAGCCGCAGCTTTTGTAACTAATAATCTTTTTAGTGCCATTTTTTATCCTTGAAATATTCCATGTTAAAGGATCTGTTCATATTAGATTTATTTTATCACAATTTAAAAAAAATTGTTAAAGAAACAAACCTTAAAGAGAATAAACGAATTATTCTTTTTATGCAGAAAAAAAAATGCATAGAAGAACTCTTCTATGCATTTTAAACTTTTTTGTTTTAAAGTAAAGGCCTAGAAAAATCCCATTGCATCTTTGCTATAAGAAGTTAAGATATTTTTTGTATGTCTATAAGAGTTTAACATCATCATATGAGTTTCTCTCCCTATACCTGATTTTTTATATCCACCAAATGATGCATGAGATGGATACATGTGGTAACAATTTACCCAAACTCTACCAGCTTCGATTCCTCTTGAGAATTTATGTAATTGGTGAGCATCTCTTGACCAAACACCAGAACCTAATCCATAAATAGTATCATTTGCAATAGCTAATGCTTCATCTTCATCTTTAAAAGTAGTAACTGCTAAAACTGGTCCAAAAATCTCTTCTTGGAAGATTCTCATTTTATTGTGACCTTTAAATAGTGTTGGTTGAATATAGTTTCCATTTGGATATTTTTCACTTTTATATTCATCACCACCAATTAATAGTTCAGCACCCTCTTCTTTACCAATTTTGATGTATTCCATGATTTTCTCTTTTTGAGTAGTTGAACACTGAGCACCCATCATACAAGTTGGATCTAATGGATCTCCTAATTTGATAGCTTTTACTCTCTCTAATACTCTTGCCATAAATGGCTCATAAATTGATTCTTGGATTAATGCTCTTGATGGACAAGTACAAACTTCCCCTGAATTAAATGCAAATAATACAAGTCCTTCAATAGCTTTGTCAAAGAATTCATCATCTTTATCCATAATTGATTCTAAGAAGATATTTGGTGATTTTCCACCAAGTTCTAATGTAGAAGGAATAATATTTTCAGTTGCATATTGCATAATTAACTGACCAGTTGTAGTTTCACCAGTAAATCCAACTTTTTTAATATCTGGGTGAGTTGATAAATATTTACCGATTTTTCCACCTGCACCATTAATAATATTAATTGCACCTGCTGGTAATACATCTTGAATTGTTTCCATTAAAAGTAAAATAGACATTGGAGTTGCACTTGCTGGTTTCATTACAATGCAATTTCCAGCAGCTAATGCAGGAGCTAATTTCCAAGCAGCCATTAATAATGGGAAATTCCAAGGAATAATTTGAGCAACAACACCATATGGTTCGTGAACTTCTTGAGAAATAGTATTTTCATCTAAATCTGCAACTGTACCAGACTCTGCTCTTATAACTGATGCAAAATATCTAAAGTGGTCAACAACTAAAGGAACATCAGCTGCTAAAGTTTCTCTTACAGCTTTACCATTATCTAAAGTTTCAGCGATAGCTAAAGCTTCCAAATTTGCTTCAATTGCATCAGCAATTTTATTTAAAAGAGTACTTCTTTCAATCACAGAAGTGTGCTTATAAGATTCAAATGCTTTATTTGCTGCTTTAATTGCTAGTTCTACATCTTCTTCGTTTGATCTAGGAATTCTAGTTAAAACTTCACCATCAACTGGAGAAACATTATCAAAATATTCACCACTTCTTGGTGCAACCCATTCTCCTCCTATAAAGTTTTCATATTGAGATTTGTATGTTGGTTTTGCGTATGCCATTTTTTTTCCTTTTATCTTAGTAAATATGAAAAAGTTTGATAGACAAATTTTTTCTGTAATGAAATTCTACTCCACAATTATAGCCTGAGTATAGCCAACTATATAGCGCAAATATAGCCATTTATTTTATTTAATACAATGACTATTATATGGGCTTAGTAGCTTTTAAATAGCATTTGAAATTTTATTTATTTTTTATAAAAAAAGTAATTATTTATGTTACAATATTTTCATGAACACTTACAATTATATATATCAGAACCACTCATTTAAAAAAGAAATAGATTATGAATTTTTTAAAGATAAAAAGAATATTTTAATTCAAGTATTTTGTGGAAAAGAAGAAAATACTTTAGAATATATTATTAACTTATTAGCTGATAATATACCTCATGCAACTATACTAGGTACAACAACTGATGGAGAGATAAAAGATAAAAAAGTATCTACTTTTAAAACTGTTATTTCTATATCTGTCTTTGAAAATACTACTATTAAATCATCTATAAAAGAAGGAAGTAACTCTTTTAATTGTGGATATGAAATAGCAAAAGATATAATAACAGATAATACAAAACTAATCATTACTTTTACAGATGGAACAACTACAAATGGAGAAGATTATCTAAAAGGAATAACTGCATATAATAAATCCATAATGGTAGCTGGTGGAATGGCTGGAGATAATGGTGTGTTTAAACAAACTTATGTATCTTGTGGCAGAAAAATATTGGCTAATGGGGCAGTTGCAGTATCTTTAAACTCTGATACCTTACTTGTAACAAATGATCACAAATATGATTGGTCTCCAATTGGAATTGAACACACTATTAATAGAGTCAAGGGCAATAGAATTTATGAAATTTCGGGAATGGATGCCATGGATTTTTATGAGAAGTACCTAGGTAATAGTGATTCTTATACAGAATTCCCACTAATAGTTCAAAGAAATGGCATGTCTGTAGCAAGAGCAGTTCTTACAAGATACCCTGATGGAAGTTTTGGTTGTGGAGGGAACTTATACAAAGGTGATAAAGTGAGGCTAGGTTTTGCAAATGCAGAACTTATAATAAGAAATCCTATACAATATTTGAAAAATATACATGAATATCCAGCAGAAACATTTTTTATATATTCTTGTATGGCAAGAAGAAGATATATGCAAAGCCTAATCAAACTTGAGATAGAACCTTTTGCTAGTATTGCTCCTACTTCTGGCTTTTTTACTTATGCAGAATTTTTCCATGATAATGATAGAAATGAACTTATGAATCAAACAATCACTCTTGTAGGATTGACTGAGAATATTCATACAGTAAAAAAAGATATCCCTAAAATAGAAAAAATAGTAAACCAAAATGAAAGCTCTTATGCTAAGACTATTCAAGCCTTAACAAATCTAATTCAACAAAGTGCTAAAGATCATGACGAACAATCAAAAAGATTAGAAGAACATATCGCTTATTCAGAAAATATACTAAAAAACCAAAAAATGTTTTTAAGACATGCGGTTCATGAAACAAATACTCCATTATCAGTTATCATGAGTAATATAGAACTACATGAGATGCAATATCATAAAAGTGAATATCTTTCAAATATAGAAGTTGCCATGAAAAGTATATTTTCTATTTATGATGATTTAAGTTATTTAGTAAAAAAAGATCAAGTTGAATATAAAGTTTATTCTCTTGATTTGGTGGATTTTGTTAGAAGTAGAGTATACTTTTTCAAAAATGTTGCAACACAAGTATCTTCAAAGTTCAATTTAGAGTCTAATAGGGACAAGATGATGATTAATTTTAGTGAGACAAAATTACAAAGAATAGTTGACAATACTTTATCAAATGCTATAAAATACACAAATAAAGGCAAAGATATAAATGTAAAAGTTGAAGAAGTAAACAATTACTTAAAATTTACAGTATCAAGTAACTCAAAAAAAATACAAGACCCAGATAAAATATTCCAAGAGTATTATAGAGAAGAAAAATCAAACAATGGCTTTGGGTTGGGTTTAAATTTAGTTAAACGAATTTGTGATGAAGAAAGTGTTATCATAAAAGTCGATTCCGACAGTGATACTACTAGTTTTACATATATTTTTAAAGGCATAAAATGAAAATATTACTACTTGAAGATGATATTATGCTAAATAAAGCTATCAAAATTTATTTAGAATCTACTGGGCATGTCGTTCACTCTGTTATGGATGGTAAACATTGTATAGAAACTTTAGAAAAAGAACAATTTGACTTATTAGTTTTTGATATAAATGTTCCAGATGTGGACGGATTAACCATACTAGAAGATTTACATAAACAAAAAAGAATGGTTCCTACAATCTTTATCTCAGCATTAATTGATATTGAAGATATCACAAGAGCTTTTGATATAGGATGCCATGATTATTTAAAAAAACCATTTCACCTAAAAGAACTAACACTTAGAATAAACAAATTTCTAAAAACAAGCCAAGTTCATCAACAACACAAAAGATTATCAAAATCATATAGTTATGATTCTAAAAATATGATTTTATTATTTAACAATGAACCACAAATACTACCTAAAAGACAAATCCAAATCATCGATTTATTAGCTGCAAATAGATCTTTGGTTTGCAATTATGACATGTTTCGAGAATATGTTTGGAATGATGACTACATAGATAATGCCACAATAAGAGCAGAAGTAAATAGAGTAAAAAAAGTATTAAAAGAAGATTTTATTTTAAATATTAGAGCTATTGGCTATATGGTAGAAAGACCAAACTAAGTATCTTTTAACATAAATAACACTATAGAACTAATAAATAAGCACTAATAAACAACTATTTGAGCAAAAAAAAAGAAGAACTATTTTTTTTAAAACCCTAGAATATGAAAAACTTAAATAGGGAAGAATTATGTCAAAAAAAATTTCTAAAGTCCTAGTAGCAAATAGAGGTGAAATAGCTCTTAGAATAATAAGAGCATGTAAAGAGTTGGATATAAAAAGTGTTGCAATATTTTCAGAAGTAGATATTGAAGGTATTTGGGTAAAGAAAGCTGACGAATGCTATCCGTTTTTAGGAGATCCATTAGATGCTTATTTAAATATTGAAAAAATCATATCTCTTGCTTTAAAAGCCCAATGTGATGCTATTCATCCAGGATATGGATTTCTATCAGAAAGTGCAGAATTTGCCGAAGCTTGTGACAAAGCAGGTATCATTTTCATAGGTCCAAAAGCTGAGCATATAGCACTTTTTGGAGATAAAATGGCTTCAAAAGTTGCTATGAAAAAAATTGGGGTTCCAGTTCTTGAAGGAACAAGCACTCCCATTGTTGATGTAAAAGAAGGTGAAAAAATCTCAAGGGAAATTGGTTTTCCAATTATTATCAAAGCAGCTTTTGGTGGTGGTGGAAGAGGAATGAGAATAGTAAAAGAAGAAAAAGACTTTAAAGCTATGTTTGAAGCAGCAACTGCAGAAGCTAAAAAATTCTTTGGAAAAGGTGATGCTTTTATAGAAAAATATGTGGAAAATCCAAGACATATTGAAGTTCAAGTTATAGCTGATAAATATGGAAATGTTCTTCACTTAGGGGAAAGGGATTGTTCTATTCAAAGAAGACACCAAAAAGTAATAGAAATAGCTCCGAGTCCTAGATTAAACGAAAATGTAAGAAGAGAGTTATATAGAGTTTCAACAAAAGCCATGTTCAAATTGGGTTATGAAAGTGTTGGAACAATTGAGTTTCTAGTTGATGCACAAGATAATATTTATTTTATTGAGATGAATACAAGAGTTCAAGTGGAACATCCAGTAACTGAACTTATAACTGGTGTTGATATTATTCAAAGAATGATAGAAATAGCAGAAGGAGATAAACTTCAATTTTTACAAGAAGAGATAAATTTCAGAGGGTATGCAATAGAATTTAGAATCAATGCAGAAGATCCCAAGAAAAAATTTATGCCAGCATCTGGAACTATAAATAAATACTTAACTCCAGGAGGACCAGGTGTTAGAATTGATACAAGTGTTTATACTGGTTATAAAATTCCTCCAAACTATGATTCAATGGTAGGAAAACTTATTGTTTGGGCACTAGATTGGGAAGGTGCAGTAAAAAAAGCAAGACGGGCTTTAGATGAGTTTTATATAGAAGGCTTACCTACAAATATTCCACTACACAGAGAAATCGTAAGAGATGAAGATTTTATTGAAGGAAAACTTGATACTAGTTATTTAGATAAAAAATTAGAGAAATTTAATATGAATGCAATTGATCATATTGAAGAAGAAGAGAAAAAAATGGAAAATATAACTAAGTTAATAGAGCAAATCAAAAAAAACAAACTAAGTGTAAGATAATCTCTTACACTTAGTTAAGCTTCATTTATCAAAGCCAAAGAGTTTTGTTTATTTCTATAAACTGGCTCGCTTGTAGATTTTAAAGCAGTTTGTACTTTATCCAAAACAACTTTGTGATAAGAAGATTTATCACAAACAGGATCAGACTCATTCATATCTTTTGTAAGTGCATATGCTTGACATCTACAACCTCCAAAATCAATCTCTTTTTCAGGACAAGTTCTACAAGGCTCTTTCATCCATTTATCACCCCTAAAGAAATTAAATGCTTCAGAATCATTCCATATTTCTTTAATTGAAAAATCTTTTACATTGGGAAATTCCAAGGGCAAAGTATTTGCAGTATTACATGGAAGGGCTACTCCATCAGGATTGATAGTTAAAAAAGTAGTTCCCCAGCCATTCATACAGGCTTTTGGTCTAGTTGCAAAATAATCAGGTACCACAAAGAATACCTTCATATCATCTCTTTTTTTCCTATAAAAATCAACCTCTTCTTTTGCTTTTTTTAGTTGTTCTTCTGTTGGTAAAAGGGCATCAATATTTTTTAAAGCCCAACCATAATATTGTATATTTGCTATTTCTAAATAATTTGCTCCAATAGAGTTTGCAAACTCAATTATATCTCCCACTTGGTGAATATTTTGTCGTGTAATACACGAATTAACAATAAGTTGCAAGCCATTATCTTTACAAGCTTTTGCAAAGGCTAATTTATCCCTTTGAGCATTTTTATTATTTGTAATTAGTGCTGTTGTTTTTGCATCATGTGATTGAATTCCAAGTTGAACTGTTTTTAATCCAGCCTCTTTTAACTTTGGAACTATAGATAAATCAGCTCCCACACCAGAAGTTATAAGATTAGTATAAAACTTCAAATCTGCTGCTTTTTTAACTATTTCCAAAATATCTTTATTTAGAAGTGGTTCACCACCTGAAAAGCCCAATTGAACAGCACCCATTGCCCTTGCCTCTTCCATAACTCTAAACCAGTCTTCTTTTGTCATACTATCTTTTGTATTTGCAAAATCAAGTTGATTATAACAATATGTACACTCCAAAGGACATTTATGAGTTAACTCTAAAAGCATCCAAAGTGGTGGCTTAATATCAGTTTGCATACATCACCCACTTACGCTCAAAAGCTTCTTTTAAAAAAGCTTCCACATCTTTTTTTAAATCAGGCATTTGAAATTTCTCTTCTAAGATTTTTGCAATATCTAAACAGCTTTTTTTACCATCACATAAATTCATAATCTCGCCAGCACTTTGATTTAACTGCACCATTCCTTCAGGATACAATAGTACAAAACACCCTTGTGCCTCTTCATATTGTAATTGGAAATGATCATTCACTGCAATTGATTTTTCTAGTTGCATTACATCCCTTTATATTAAAATATGGTGGTCGCTTAAGTTCATATGCTAAATATAAAGCATCACACATAGTCCAAAGAATATCTAATTTGAACTGTAAAATTTCACATGCCTTTTTTTGTAACTCAATAGTATTAAACTCTTCAAGTGTCAAAGCCAAACCATGTTGAACATCTCTTCTTGCTTCACTCAATCTTTTTTGAAAATATCTCAAGCCATTTTGCTCAATCCAAGGATAGTTTTTAGGCCAAGTATCTAGTCTTTGTTGGTGAATTTGAGGTGCAAACATCTCTGTTAAAGATGACATTGCAGCCTCTTTCCATGGTCTTTGTTTTGCAAAATTTATATATGCATCAACTGCAAATTTAACTGCTGGTAATACATATTTGTGAGAAATTAAATCTTCCTTTTTAAGTCCTACTGCTTCACCAAGTTCCAACCAAGCTTCAATTCCTCCACCAACACTATCATGATCAATAATTCTATCTATCCACTTTCTTCTATCTTCTAGTGGTGGATTATTTGACATAATCGCCGCATCTTTAATTGGAATTGCTGTTTGATAATAAAATCTATTTGCAACCCAACCTTGAATCTCCTCTTTAGTACAAGACCCCTCATACATTCTTATATGAAAAGGATGATGAATATGATACATCTCACCCATACCTCTTAGTTTTGCTTCAAACTCTTCTTTTGATAATAATTGTTCCATTTTTTTTGTCATTTTCTTCTCCTCTTATAAATTAACTTTTTTTAATTTTTGTATATCTAAAAGTTCTAATTTACCATCTACAGATTGAGCAAATTTCAAAAAATGTTCTTTTTTCATATGCTCATCTAAAAGTTTTGCATTTTGCCAAGTTTCTACAAAAGTAAAACTATTTTCATCATCTAAATTTTTGTGCAAATCATATTGAATACAACCCTCATCATGTTTATGAGTTGCTTCATGTAATTTTAGAAGTTCAGAATAAACTTCATCTTTAAATCCAGCTTTTACTTTAACTGTTGCTACAATTACTATATTTTTCATGATATTTCCTTTTTATCTTCTTTTACTAAATCTCTATACTCATACCATCGTAGGACACTTCAATTCCATGGGAAATAAGTTCCTTATACTCATCATTTTCTTCATCAAGTATTGGATTTGTATTATTTATATGTATTAATATTTTTCTTGGTTTTTCCAAAGTATCAAGTATCTTAATAAGTCCCTCTTCACCACTTAAAGGGATATGTCCCATATCTGTTCCAAGTTTTATTGAGAAACCATTTTTTATCATTTCATCATTTGTCCATACTGTTCCATCCACAAGTAAAATATCTGCATCTCTCATCTCAGTTACAATATGTTTTTCTACAACCCCTAGTCCAGGAAGATAAAAAAGTTTTTTACCAGTGATTTTATTTCTAACCACAATACCAATATTATCCCCTGCTCTTGGTTTATCTCTGTATTTAGAATATGGGGGTGCATTTGAGATAAGAGGAAGTGCAAAAAACTCATAACTTGGCATTACTGGTATTTCAAAACTCTTATTATTAGGAGTGATTTCATTATATTTAATTCCTCCACCATCCCAATGTGTCAACATCTTAAAAAGTGGAAATGAAGTATTTAGTTCTTCATTTACCTCTTTTGTACAATATACTTCATGGGGACAACCTTCCCTTAACATCAAAAGACCAGTTGTATGATCAATTTGGGCATCAATAAAAATGATTGCTTTTATTTTAGTCTCTCGTCTTTGTTGGGGCTGTAAAAAGGGTGAATTATGTATTTGTTCTAAAATATCAGGTGAAGTATTAAATAAAACCCAGTTTTTACCATCTTCACTAATAGTAATTGAACTTTGAGTTCTTCTTTTAACTGTTTTTTTGCCTTCTCTATAAGCTTTACAGTTATCACAATTACAATTAAACTGAGGAAGTCCTCCTCCAGCACTTGAACCTAAAACTTCTATTTTCATAATAATCCTAACTCTTTTTTTAATTGAATTTATCTATTATAAACTCAAGTAAAAAAGAATAAAAGTTAGAGAAAAATTCTCTAACTTTTAAGTTTATTTTTGAAAATTTTTATTCATGACAAATATACATTGTCACTTCAAAACCAAATCTATTATCAACGAACGCTGGTGTTTCCCATTTCATAATATTGTCCTCCTTTTCAAGATTTTATTTTTTATTTACCAATTTACAGGACAATTTATACACCCCTGCATATTTACATCTCCAAAATTTGCATAATGAATTCGTGCACCAGTTAAATTCGCATCTATAAATGAAGAATTAGGAAGCTTTGATTCTTGTAAATTAGCATTTTTAAAATTTGAACCTGTAAAATCAATTTTCGTCATCCATGCTGCTTCAAGATTTGAAGCTTCAAAATTACAATTTTTCATACTAGAACCACTCATTCTTGCAAAATTCAAATTAGCCCCTATAAAAGAAGCACCATCATACTTTCCACCTTGACCAAATAAAGCCCAAGCATTAATTGCTTCAAAATTTGCATTATATGCTTTAGCAGCTCTAATATTTGTATGTCTTAAATCTGCTCTTGCCAAATTTGCATTTTCTAAATTTACTTGTGTCATATCTGACTGTTTTAAAATCGAATGACGCAATTTCGCATTTTTGAAATTTGTTTTTTTTAGATTGGAAAAACTTAAATCTGTCCCATCTAATATAGCTCCTTCAAAGTTTGCTCCCTCAAAGTTAGAGTAACTTAAATCTAAATTTGATAAATCCTTATTTCTAAGATCTACATTAGGACAACTTGTTCTAGATTTTAATTTACATCCATTAATAATAAGAGATTCATCTTCCTGTGCATAACTTATAGAAAAAAGCATAATTATCGCTAAAATTACATTTTTCATTTCTGTACCTTTTATAAGTTAGATATAATAAATATATCTAACTTTAATCTTATCTTTTTAATTTAAATACCCAAAATGAACCACCTTGAGAAACTGATTTAGTCAATTTGGCCATGTCACCACCCCATAAAGGAACAGCTCCACCATAACCACTAGCTAAACCAATATATTGTTCTCCATCTTCTTCCCAAGTAATAGGGCAAGACACAATTCCTGAACCAGTTTGAAACTTCCATAATTCTTTTCCAGTTTTTGCATCAAATGCTTTTACAAAACCTTCACCAGTTCCAGTAAATATTAATCCACCTTTTGTAGCTAAAACACCTGCCCATAAAGGAAGTTTTTCTTTATGTGACCAAACAATTTTTCCTTTTACAGGATCAACTGCTCTTAATATACCAACATGATCAGGATACATTCTTTTTATCTTAAATCCTTGACCTAAATAAGCAGCACCTTTTTTATACTGTATTGGTGTTGTCCAATAGTCTTCTTTCCAATGATTTGCACCTAGATAAAATAGTCCAGTATCTTGACTATAAGCCATTGGATTCCAGTTTTTACCACCTAAGAAAGGAGGTGATACATGGATAACCTTACCTTTTTTCTCACCTTTTTTAGGTAAAGGTGGATATTGATTAATATCCACCGCTGGTCTTCCTGTTTTTTCATCAATATGACTTGCCCAAGTTATATTATCAACAAAAGGAAATGCTTTTACGAATCTTCTTGCTTGATCTTCTCTTTGTTTTTTAACTTTTGGCATTTCAGATCTATTAATTACATAAAAGAACCCATTTCTATCTGCATGAGCTGTAGCTTTAATTGTTTTACCATTATCAACATAATCAAATAAAACTAATTCATTATTACCTGAAAAATCCCAACCATCATTTGGTGTATGTTGATAAAACCATTTTATATCTCCAGTACTTGGGTCAATACCAATTTGTCCTGAGGTATATAAACTATCCCAATCTCTTGGATCTCCACCATCTGCTGTTCTTTCCCAAGTATTCCATGGTCCAGGATTACCTGTTCCTATTATAATAGTATTTGTTTCTAAATCATAACTAGCACTTTGCCAAGGAGCACCACCACCATGACTCCAGGCAGTTTTTTTACCAGTTTTATTTTTAGGGTCATTTGGCCAAGTTGGTGCTTTTGGATCTCCAGAAGGAGTTGATTTTTTACCATTTAGTTTTCCATAATGCCCTTCAACTAACGGTCTCATCCAAATTTCTTTCCCAGTATCAGGATCTAAGGCAAATAATTTACCTATTACTCCAAATTCATCCCCTGAAGAACCATGAATTAAAAGAACTTTCCCTGTTTTTTTATCTTTTACTATTGTTGGTGCACCAGTCATTGTATAACCATCTTGGTAACCTTTATTTGGTCTATCTTCATAACCAAATCTTTTCTTCCAAACAACTTTTCCTGTATTTTTATTTAGAGCAACAATTCCAGCATCTAATGTTCCAAAAAATACTTTATCTCCAAATATTGCAGCACCTCTATTAACCACATCACAACAAGGTCTAATATCTGGTGGCAATCGATGATTGTATGCCCAAATTCTTTTACCAGTTTTTGCATCTAAGGCAATAATTCTTGAATAAGAACCTGTAACATAAATAATACCATCATAAACTAAAGCCTGTGATTCTTGACCTCTTTGTTTTTCTCCACCAAATGAATAACTCCAAACAGGCACTAAGTCTTTAACAGTATCAGTATTCACTTGTGTAAGTTTAGAATACCTTTGTGCTTTTGGTCCCATACCATAACCTAAAACATCTTTAGGTGTATCTTGGTCATTAATAATATCTTTCCAAGTAACCTTGCTAGTTTTAACATCTGCCAAAGTATATTGGAATCCAATGCAACTTAAAAAAGCGATTAATGCTATTTTCTTTAAAAAATGATTATTCATCATTATCCCTCCCCTTCTAATATAAACTTACTTTTTAAATCAATTAATAAGATTACTAATTCATCAAAAAAATAATTCCATAATCTTAGTACACATTTATAGCTTGAATTTAGCCATCACATAATTATTCTAAAATAAACCATTTTATGGAATATAATTATATTTCTAAATTATAAATTAAATTTAATAGTTCAAAAAACATACTTTTTTAGCAATTTTATAGATAATTAAGGGCTATAATGAAGCTATAATCCAATGATATACTTTCACAAATTAATTATTAAGGGGAAGACATGTCAATAATAAGAAAGACAACATGTGTTTTATTAACTGTTACAACTTTAGCCTTTTCTCATGGAGATATGGCACCACAAAAAGTTGATACACAAGGATTACCAGAAGTAAAAGATGATGTATTTAAAAATCCATTTTCAGGTAATAAATTAGCAATAGAAGTTGGGGCAACTGCATTTAATCAAAATTGTGCAAGATGTCATGGATTAGAAGCAAAATCGGGAGGTATTGCACCTGACTTAAGACTTTTAACCGATGGTGATGATGAATATTTCTTAGGTATGGTTAGAGGAGGAGCGGTTAGAAATGGAAATGTATACATGCCACCTTTTCCAGATGATATAATTCCAAACTCTGCATTATGGGCCATTTATAGTTGGTTGGAAACACTTCCAGAAGAAGACTAATTGTCTTCTTCTTAAATAGAAACAAATATAATTAGGATATAAAATGTATAAACAGCTATTTATAATCTTAATGTTCTCAATAAATTTACATGCAAGTTTTACTGTATATGAGGACAAAAATTTATTTACTATTAAGCTTGAAAATAAAAAATTTGAAGACTTATTAATTAACTTAAAAAGTGAACTCTCATATCAAGGATATGTAATAATCCATGAGCTTGATTTAGCAAAGTCAATAAACACTCTTGCTAAAGCTTTAAAAAAAAGTATTCCACTAGAAAAAGGTAAAAATTTATTAATTTGTAAAAGAAGCTTTGCTTTAAAAATGATTGAGGAAAATATTCATAATATTACATTTTGCCCTCTTTCCATCTCAATATATAAAAAAGACACTTATCTATATATCTCATATAAAAAATTTCATAGTTTTGAAAAAGCTAATAATATTTCAATAATAATCAATAATAAATTAAAAGATTTAATTTTAAGAAGCTTAGATAATTAAGAAGGTATAAAAGGAATAAAATAATGAAAAAGTTTGTTTTTACAATTATATTTCTAATAGTAAATATTAATTTAAGTGCAGATGAAATAATTGATTCATCATCATTTTTAGATATTACTAAACCCATTATGGGTGAAAATAAATATGTCTTTGATAATAAAAATATCAAAATACAAGTTCCAAAGTTTGCTGATAATTCCTTGCAAGTTCCTATTTATATTGATGCTTCAAAAATAATGAATGCAAAAAGAATGCTTATATTTGCAGATTATAATCCAATCCCTATAATAATAGATATGGATATAAAAGAGATACTTCCCGTATTCTCTACCAATATAAAAGTTGCCAATGAAACACCACTAAGAATATTGGTTCTTGATAATAAAAATATATGGCATGTAAACAATGCACTTATTAAAAGTTTAGGTGGAGGTTGTGATGTTTCAAGTCTTGCATCAAAAGATAAATCATTTGCAAAAAAATTAGGTATAACAAAAGGAAAGATATTTATAAAAAATAATAATAAAAGAATTAAAGCTTCAATCTTCCATCCCATGGAAACAGGTTTAATATTTGGTAGCTTAGAATTTTATATAGAAAAAATCACAATCCAAGATTCAAATAAAATATTATCAACAATCAAAACAACTTCTGCAATTAGTGAAAATCCTAGATTTATTTTTGAGATAAATAAGAAAGTAAAAAATCTAAATATTCATTTCTTTGATAATGAAGGAAACGATTTTAAACTGGAATTATAATGAAATATTTTTATATATTTATTTTTTATTCAACATTCTTATATTCTACTAGTTTTAATTTTGAACTAAAAGCCATAAAACTATCTAACAATAGCTACTATTTTTATGGAAAAGAGGAGTATTTTTCTGTTAAAAATGGTGGAGATATTTCAAATACTGCTTTTATTATCACAAAAAATAGTGTTATTTTAATAGATACTGGTAGTTCATATGAGTATGGAGAAGAAGTAAAAAAGAAAATAAAACAAATCACAAATAAGCCAATAAAATATGTAATCAATACTCACCACCATCCTGATCATTTCTTAGGGAATAATGCTTTTTCTAATAGTGAAATCTTTTCAACAGAATTTACAAAAAATGAAATAGCAAAAAATGGAGATTTATATATTGCAAATCTAAATAATCTAGTGCAAGGTGCTATGAATGGTACTAAAATAAAAGTTCCAAATGAAATACTAAAATCAAATGAGTTAAATCTAGATGGATATAAATTAAAACTTTTTTATTTAGATGGTCATACAAAAAGTGATTTAGTAATTTATGATGAAAATACTAAAATACTTTATGCAGCTGATTTAGTTTTTAATAAAAGAACCCTTGCTACACCACATGCAAATATTCCAGATTGGATAAAATCCCTAGAAAAATTAAAAAAAATAAATTATAAAATCTTAGTCCCAGGACATGGAAAAATTGATAGAACTAAAAATGCTATAAATGAAGATATAGCTTATTTACACTATTTAGATAATACTTTAAAAAATAGTGCTAGAAATGGTTTTGATATCTTCGAAATTCTTGCTAGACCAATTCCTAAAGAGTTTGAAAGTTTTACAATGTTTAAAGAAGAGTTTGAAAGAAGTATTATAAATCTTTATCCAAAATATGAAAAAAGAAGAATGAAAAATTAAGTATTATCAAAAATAGCTTTTTTAGCTATTTTTGATTTTGCATAAATTCTAAAAGAAGTCTAACCCCTGCTCCACTTGCTCCATAAGGATTATAACCCCATACTTTTTCTCTATAAGCTGCTCCTGCTATATCAAAATGTAGCCATTTCTTTTTATTCTCATCTTTTATAAAATTATCTAAAAATAATGCAGCAGTTATTGCTCCTCCAGCTTTTGAACCAACTGAGTTTACAATATCAGCAACACCACTTTTTATCATAGGTGGTAAATATCTATTAAAAGGTAAGAATCCAACTAATTCTCCTGATTTTTCTGAGGCTTTATTGATTTTTTCTTTTAGTTTTTTATTATGTCCCATTACACCAGTTGTATATTCACCTAAAGCGATAATACAAGCACCTGTCAGTGTTGCCAAATCAAAGATATAATCTATATCTTTAATCTCATCTTGGGCATAACATAAACAATCAGCAAGTACAAGTCTTCCTTCCGCATCTGTATTTCTCACTTCTATGGTTTTGCCATTACGAGCCACTAATACATCATCTGGTTTATAAGCATCTCCACCAATCATATTTTCTACAGCACCTAAGATTCCATGAACTTCATATTCACAAGAAATAGCATTTAGAGAATTCATTACTCCTAAGACTGCACTTGCTCCACTTTTATCACATTTCATAGAAACCATACCCTCACCTGATTTTAAACTCAATCCTCCACAATCATAAGTTAAACCTTTTCCCACAAGAACAATTTTTCCCTTTGGATTTTTGGGTTTATATGTTAAATGTATAAGTTGGCTTTCATGTCTTGAAGCACGTCCAACAGCAAGCATAGCATTCATGCCATGTTTTTCTAAATACTCTTCCCCTTGGATTTTACACTCTAATCCATTTGAAAAAGATATCTCTTTTGCCTTTTGTGCCATTGTAATTGGAGTAAAATCTTCAGGTGTAGTATTAACAATATTTCGAACTAAATTAACGCTTTCACAAATAGCTACTACTTCATTTAACTCATTTTGCAAATCAGTTTTTTTGTATTTTGAATCTTTGCTATCAATAAAAACATTTAACTCTTTTTCTTCTTTTTTTGATTTATATTTATCAAAAGAATATGCTCCTAAAACTAAACCTTCTACGATATTTTTTAGATTTAATTCCTTATCTTTATTTACAAGGGAGATTTTTACATTTTTATATTTTGTTTTTAAAATAGCTTTTATAGCATTTGAAAAAGCGATTTTTAGATCTTCGCCTTTTAGTTTGTTTGTACCAACATATAACTTTTTCCCATGAAATAGAACTTCACCTTCATTTGCATTGAAACCACTTTGTTTTAATAACTCTTTTTCTTCTTTTTTGCACTCTTTTAAACTTTTTAAAATAATAATCTCTATATCAAATTTTTCTATTTCTTTTAATTTTATTTTCATATTTTAGTTCCTCTTCCTAGTATTTCAGAAGCTTCTGAAATGATTAAAAATGCTTCTGGGTCATGCTTTGAAATAATATCTCTTAATAATTGTATTTTATTTGTTTCAACAGCTACAAAGATTATATTCTTATCTTGCCCTTTATGTAAACCAACTCCTGTAATCACAGCTCCATGCTCTTCAATTCTTTCTCTTATGTGTACAGTTAAATCTTCAACCTTATTTGAGATTATATGAACAACTTTTTTAGATGGTCTTCCTGTTAATACCATATCAACAATTTTTGAAGTAATATAAACTCCAATAAGACTATAAAATGATTTTTTAATATCTCCATATACAAATATTGAACTAATTAAAATCACTGCATCTTGAGCTAATAATATTTCAGATACTTTAAACTTCGTTTTTGAAGCTATTAATTCTCCTGAAATAGAAGTACTACCTGTTGATGATTTACCTTTCATAATAAATCCAACACCAAATCCTACAAATATACCACCAAATACAGCTCCTAAAAGAATATCATTTACTAAAGGTTTTAATTCTAAAACTTC
The DNA here is from genome assembly GCF_004116465.1 of Arcobacter sp. F2176. Classification (NCBI taxonomy): domain Bacteria; kingdom Pseudomonadati; phylum Campylobacterota; class Epsilonproteobacteria; order Campylobacterales; family Arcobacteraceae; genus Arcobacter; species Arcobacter sp. F2176. The sequence goes on along the minus strand of NZ_PDJV01000002.1, from coordinate 121,994 downwards.
TTTGAAAAAATCTGTAAAGAATGAAAGTAATAACATTGTAATTAGTGTTTTAATCGTATATTTTTTACCATAATAAATATATCCCACAATTATAAAAGGAGCACTGACAAGTATAATATATGTACCTAAAGTAAGATTAGGAAATACATAATGAACAAGTAAAGCAATACCTATTCCTCCACCTGTTATTATCTCATTTGGAGATAATAAAGTTACAGCACCAAAAGACAAAGACATAGTTCCTAATAAAACATATAAATAGTTTAACAAATCTTTTTTCTTCATATTTTTCCTAGTAAAATTTTTTGCGATTATACCAATTTTATATTAAGTACTATTTATACATATGTAATAGGTAAATAATAATCTAAAATAAATTTTTCATCATCTTCTAAAAAATGATTCTTTTCATATATTGAATAAGAAGGTGCTGTTTTAGTCTCATAACCACTATTTAATAACCAAGTGTGATAAAGCCATCGCATAAATTTTAAAGTATCTCCAGAAAAACCTTCTAAGTGAAATTTTGCATATATCCCATCTGGAATTAAAAATGTTGGAAGAGAAGAGTCTTCTATTTCAACCTCATCTTCTAAAACTATACAAGCTATATATTGACACTTATCAAGGGGTGTAATTACTGGATTATCGTGATGAATACCTATTTGTTTATAATTTTTTATATTTTTTGTAAGTGTCCAAGTATAAAGTTTTTGCCAAATATTTTTTATACTATTATCATAACCTTCATGTCTTATATAATAAGCTCTTAATTTGGGCATTTTTACAATTTTTGCTTCAATATTAAATTCAGGAATATTTAAATCCAAAGAATCAATTGAATCTTTTAAAATCTCTTTAGAGTACTCTTTATAACCATCATTTTTCCATTTTTTAGGAGTACAATTAAATCTTTGTTTAAATGCTCTTATAAAAGAAGTTTGTGAGCTATATCCACACATAGAAGCTATTTGGGTAATAGTTGAGTACTTATTTGTAATAAGTAAAGTAGAGGCTTTTTGTAATCTTATTGATTTAATTGCTTCATAAATATTTTTCCCAAACTCTTCTTTAAATATACGGTGCATATGAAATTTACTTATATTTAAATCCATACTTAGAGTATCTATATTTATATCGGTATCAATATATTTGTAAATATAGTACATAATGTAATTAGTGATTTTTGCTCGTTTTTCTAAAGTCTCTTTTTTCATAAAATATTATATTATATTTTTAGCAAGAATAGATAGTTTTTATAGCAAAAAGTGTAAAGAATAAAAAATTTTATTCATATATCATTTCACTAAAAAGAGGATTAAATGAAACGCTCATTTATAAGAGAGATACTTGAAGCAATAGATGAAGAGACAATATCATTTGCAGGTGGTTTACCAAATAGCTTATTATTTCCAGTTGATGATTTAAAATTATCAGCAAATAACATCTTAAAAAAAAGAGATGTTTGGCAATATAGTTTAAGTAATGGAATTAAAAGCCTAAGAAAAAAAATTGCAAAACAATATTGTAATGAGGGCTTTGAAACTGAAGCTGAAAATATACTTATTACTACAGGAAGCCAACAAGCTTTATACATCTTAGCAAGACACTTCCAAAATAAATCTATAGTTTTAGAAGATCCTTCTTATTTAGGTGCAATTAATACTTTTAAATTAAATGATTTGAAAATGAAAACTGCTCCATTAGAAAGTGATGGTATAGAGTTAAAATCTTTTAAAAAAGCTTTTGAAAAATCAAAATTAAGTTATTTGATTCCAGATTTTCAAAACCCATCAACTAGAACTTATTCTAAATACAAAAGAGAAGAAGTAGCAAAAATAGTTGAAAAGAATAATGGATTATTAATAGAAGATAGCCCTTATACTGAACTATATTTTGATGAAAAAAACAAAAGTATAAGCTCACTTATTCCAAATAATAGTTTTCATTTAGGTTCTTTTTCAAAAACACTTTGTCCCTCACTTCGAATTGGTTGGATAAGAGCAAATAAAAAATTAATCGATGAACTTTTAGTAATAAAAGAGAGTATTGATTTACATAGTTGTGGTTTATCTCAACATCTTTTAAATGAGTATTTAAAAAATGATAAAAAATATCAAAACCACTTAAATATTTTAAGAAAATACTACAAAGAAAAATCAGAATACTTTTGTGAACAATTAGATAAATATCTTCCTGAATTTGTTTATGAAAAACCAAAAGGTGGGATGTTTGTCTATGGTGAATTTAAAGATGTTGATAGCTTTGAACTTTTAAATAAATGTATGAAAAGAAAAGTTGTATTTGTACCTGGTTGCGAATTTTATGTAAAAAATAAAAATAAAAATGAGATTAGATTTAATTTTACAAACTCTAGTTTAGAAGATATTACAAAAGGTATAAAAATAATTGCCCAAGCTCTTAAATCTTAATATTTTTATTTGACTTAACATAAAGATATTTTTGATAAAATCATTACTAAAATAAACCTACATGAGGGAAAAGTGTAATGAATCTTATTATAAACGGCGAAGAGAAGAACTTTCAAGAGGGAATCTCTTTGCAAGAAATTATTACTTCACTAAAAATCGAAGATAAAGTTATGGCAGCAGCGGTAAATATGGAAATTGTTAAAAAAGATGAGTGGACAAATTATAAACCACAAAATGATGATAAACTAGAATTGTTACAATTTGTTGGTGGTGGTTGATAAAATATGTCTACTCAGCATAAAGGGAAATATGCAGAAACAAAAGCTTGTGAGTACTTAAACGAACAGGGCTTTAAAATAGTTGAGCAAAACTTTTTTGCAAAAAAAATAGGTGAAATTGACATTATTGCTTCAAAAAATGAAACTTATCATTTTGTAGAAGTAAAATCTGGTCTTGAATATGAAGCAGCTGTAAATAATATAACTAAATCAAAACTATCAAAAATAAAAAGAAGTGCCGATTATTATTTACAAACTAAAAAACTAAATGTTGCATTTTGTATAGATGCAATTATTGTTGTAAATGAAGAACTAGAGTTTTTAGAAAATATAACTCTATAGGTCTTCATCCTTATTTCTAGCTCTTTGCTCTTTTAGTTTTCTATAAATTAGTTTTCCTATTTTTGTTATATTTTCAAAAAACTTAGTTGTATAAGTTGCATGGGTATTATTAATCTCTTCCCCTAAATTCACATCTAGTGCTTCTGATTTTTTCATAGCTAAAAGTTGAGAAGGGAAAACACTTCTATGTCCTGTCATTAAAAAGGCGATTATAATTGATAAAGCTGCATAGTGGGCAACATTCATACCAAAAAGTTCAACTGCCATAATCATAGCTGCAATTGGAGCACTAGTAGCACCTGCAAGAACACTTACAAACCCTAACGCAGCAAATAGTGGAATATATCCATCAACTAGCCAACCAAAGAAGTTTCCACTAGTAGCCCCGATATAAAACACAGGAGTAATAACTCCTCCACTTCCACCAAAACCTAAAGTAAGTGCAGTAAAGACAGTTTTAAAGATAAAGGCATACCAAGGCACATTTTCGTGAAGCTCAAAGCTAGAAGACAGTGAGCTTTTAATAGTCTCAAATCCCAATCCTAAATACTCAGTTCCAAAAATCATTGTAAGAATTACAATTACAACTCCACCTAAAAAAGCTTTTAACATATAATTCATTTTTAAGCTACTTGCAAACTTTTCAACTGCAGACATAGTAGTAATAATAAAATCTGCTACTAATCCAAAAAATATCCCACCAATTAAGATTTTAGCTATTAGTGCATAATTAAAATCAAAAACCGTATAAAAAGCAATATCAAAATAGGTATAACTAATACCAAATAACATTTTTGCTACAAAAAAAGCAGAAAATCCAGCAACAATAGATGGAAGTAAAATATCATACATCAAGGCACCAACAATTAGTATCTCAACACCAAATATAGCACCTGCTAATGGAGTTCCAAATACAGAAGCAAATCCAGCACTAATACCACAAATAACCATCTTCTTTTTATCTCGTCTTGAAAACTTAAATAAATTTGCTATAAAAGAAGCAGCAGCAGCACCTATTTGTGCCCCTGGCCCCTCTTTACCAACTGAACCACCTGCAAATATGGTTAATACAGTTGCAAATAATTTTACTGGTATTACTTTTATATCCATTTCACCAGATTTTTTATGCACAGCTTCAATAACTTTTTCTGTTCCATGTCCTTGTGCACTTGGGGCAAACTTTTTTATTAAAAATACTGTAATAACAAGGGCAAAGGGTAAGGTATAATAATAATTAAAGGGAAGTAGCTCTCTTGAGTTTTCACAATATTCTAGAAGCTTTAAAAATAAAGATACGATTGCACCAACTATTGCACCAATTAAAGAAGAAATTAATATCCATTTTGTGATACTTGCGAACATTACTGTTTGTTCAGCAAGGTGTTTATTTAAGTTTTTATTTGTCATGATAGCTACTTTAAAAAAGTGTTTTATTAGTAAGCGATTATATCAGAAAAAAAATAATATTTAGTTTGAATAAACCCTAAAAACCAAAGATTTTTAAGATTTTTTATTTTCCAAATATTCTACAATAGTTTTAAACTCATCAATAGCTTTTGGTTCTATTTTTAAAATATCTGCCATTGATTTTACACCCATTGATAATAAATATTGTAAATTGGTATCAAAAGTTGCTTCTTCTATTACTAAAATTTTATCTTTATGTACTTCAAACATAAATCCACCATTTGGAATTGGAGTCATTGAAAGAGTAACGGTATAATGGTCTTTAATAATACTTTCACTAGTAGAGTACATAAGTCCAATATTGTAATCTTCTTTAGAAAATCCTCTTATTAATACAACTAATACTTTCTTTTCACCAGATTTTGAAGTATTAAATATATTTATAAGCTCTTTAACTGTCTCATATCCAGGTACTTTAGAATATATCTTTTGAACAAAATCTCCAAGTCTTGTTTCTACAAAGATTCCAACAATATATGCAATAAATAAAAGTAAACAAACACCAACAATCGTCCAAATAAAAGGAAAATGTTCAGGATTTATCCCAATAGTTTTAAATAGATATCCTGTTATTGCATCTATTTTTCCATATATCCAGTTAATGATGACAGTAATAGCAACAATTGGGGCTAACCAAAAAAGACCTTTTAATATTATTTCGAAAATGTGAGTTTTACCATGACTTAAAAAAATTTTAAACTTATTTAACATATTCATCCTTTGAAAAATTATATCATTATTTGGATATTTTATATACAAATAATTTTTCTATTGTTTCATTTCTTTTGATAATATATCGTATGGAATCAATACTATTTATTTTATTTATATCATTATCAATTTCAACCATTTTAAATATCATATTTAAAAAGTTATCTATATCCCATATTTTAGGATATATCATAACTGGTACACTAATAAGTACTTTGTTTAACTTTAATGGTGAAGAAGATCTTGATGCTCTAAATTTAATCGCTGAATTTGGTATAGTATTTTTGATGTTTTCTATAGGATTAGAAATGCCTATAGAAAAACTAAAAAGAATGAAAAATGCTCTAATTTTTGATGGCTTATCGCAAGTATTTATTAGTGCCGTTATTATATTTGTTATTTCTAAATATGTTTTTTCAATTGACACGAATTCATCTTTAATAATCTCACTTGCATTTTCATTATCTTCAACTGCGATTGTTTTAACTTATTTAAAACAATCAAAAGATATATATACACCATATGGACAAAGAGCAACTGCAATTTTGATATTTCAAGATTTAGCAGTAATTCCAATACTCTTACTTATTAGCTTTTTATCAAATGATACATTAAGTTTGCAAGAAGTACTTTTGAAAACAGTAGTTTCAGCTGTTGGTATTATAGCTTTTATGTTTATAATTGGGAAAAGACTTATTTCATTGCTTTTAAGACTTTCTACTCAAACAAAACTTGAAGAGTTATTTTTAGCTTCTGTTTTATCAATAGTAATTGGAACTTCTATTTTAGCTCATAGTTTAGGATTTACATATTCCCTTGGAGCTTTTATTGCTGGTATGATTATTGCGGATAGTTCTTTTCATGTAAAAGTTGAATCAGATATTTCATCTTATAAAGATTTACTTTTAGGTACATTTTTCTTTTCAGTTGGGACAAAAATAGATGTTAGTTTTTTACTTTCAAATATTCATTATGTATTACTAATTTTTGTAGCTGTTATGGCTATAAAAGCGGCTGTAATTTATTTTATTATTAAGTTCAAAGAAAATAAAAGTGACTCGGTAAAATCAGCGATTGCCCTTTGTCAAGTGGGAGAATTCTCTTTTGCAGTTTTCGCCCTTGCTGCAAGTAATAATATTATATCAGAAGAATTAAGTAAATTTTTGATTTTAGTTACTGTTTTATCTATGATAATTACACCTTTTATTGTAAATAATATCTATAAATTAGCTTCTTATTTTGTAGTTGAGTTTTATGAGTCAGATAAAATTACACCAATTGATCAAAAAAACCATACTATTGTTTGTGGATATTCAATGCTTGGAAGAATGATTGCAAATACTTTGGAAGAAAAAAAAGTGCCTTTTGTAATTATTTCAGATGACTTAAGACATGTTTTACTTGCTAGAAAAAGGGGCTTTAAAGCATACTTTGGACACTTAGATAAACTTCCAGTATTGGAGTCATTGAAAGCGGATGAAACTTCAAGTATCATAATAACACTTGATAATATAAATAAAATAAGTCTTATTTGTACTGCTGTTTTATCATTTTATAAAGATGCAAATTTGGTTGTAAAAGTTGATAGTATAGAAGAGAAAAAAATGCTAAAAGAATTAAATATCAAAAAATTTGTATATGCTTATCAAGAGGTTGCTGAACTGCTTGTAAAAGAGAGTTTGGAAGTTCAATAAACAATCTTTAATATTTGACTATTTTTGTGAATGTCAATTATAAAGATTGTAAATTTAAGACTTGTATATAAAAAATTAATATTGAATACTAACTTATAAAAATAGCAAAAACATAGCCAAAAGGCTTAAATCGTATTTAATGAATAATTAACTATAATCCCTAACTAAATTTAGGGAGATTCTTTTGTACGAAAAAGAACTTAATGCTATAAAAAAATCTAACTTATATAGACAAAGAAAGATATTTGATGAAAAGCTAATAGATTTAGCTTCAAATGACTACTTAGGTCTTTCAAGTAATGAAACACTTTTCAAAAATGCCTATGAAAATGTGTTAAAACAAAAATACAAATCCCCAAAAGCCTCAATCTTAGTAAATGGATATAGTCAAATTCACAAAAAATTTGAAGATGATTTAAAAAAAGCAAACAAATTTGAAGAAGCTTTGGTGGTGGGAAGTGGATTTTTGGCAAATGTCTCTATGATAGAAGCATTAGTTCGAAAAGGTGATACACTTTTTATAGATGAAGAGTATCATGCAAGTGGAATACTTGCTACAAAACTGTTAAAAAAAGAACAAGTAATTCTTTTTTCACATAATGATTACCAAGATTTAGAAAATAAAATTAAAACTAGAGAATTAAAAGGTAGATTCATTATTGCCATTGAGGGTGTTTATTCAATGAGTGGAAATATTCCCCATAAAGAGTTCTTCGATATATCAAATAAATATGATGCTTTATTAATAGTTGATGAAGCACATAGTTCAGGAGTTATTGGAGAGAATCTTTTAGGAATATTTGATTATTACAATATCAAACCACAAAAAAATCACATAAAAATGGGAACTCTTGGAAAAGCTTATGGAAGCTATGGAGCATATATTTTATCATCAAAGAATATAATTGATTTTTTGATAAATAGAGCAAAAGCTGTTATTTACACAACTGCTCCATCTTTATTTGACATAGCCTTAGCTAATGAATCTTTGAAATATATATTAACAAATACAAATGAAATAAAAACGAAAATTAAAAATAGACAAGAAGTTGTAAAAGATGAGTTAGGAATTGAAGCAAAGTCTTTAATCATAGCTTATGACATTGGTGAAAACAAAAAAGTTTTAGAAATACAAAAAAAAGTTTTAGAAAAAGGTTATATAGTAGGTGCGATTAGGCAACCAACAGTAAAAAGTGCTATCATTAGACTTATTTCTAAAATAGATGTTTCAATAAATGATTTACAAAAAGTTTGTAAACTAATTAAAAAATAATTGGAAGGAAATTATGAATACTATTAAAAGATTGATAAAAGGGAACGAAAAGTTCAAAAAAGAATATTTCCCTTACTTTGAAAAAGATTTAAAAGAGAGTGTTCAATTAGGACAAAGACCAGAGGTTCTATTTATTGGTTGTTCAGATAGTAGAGTTACTCCTGAATTGATGTTAGATACTCAGCCAGGTGATATGTTTATTTTAAGAAATGTTGGTAACTTTGTGCCACCATATAAACAAGATGAAGACTTCCATGGAAGTGCTGCTGCTATTGAGTTTGCAGTTTCTGTTCTAAATGTTAAGAATATTATTATTTGTGGGCATTCTCACTGTGGTGCATGTAAAGCTTTATATGATGACATTTCAGATGATCCTAAAATGGTACATGTAAAAGTTTGGCTTAAACTTGGTGAAGAAGCTAAACAAAGAACTTTAAAAAGCCAAAAATTTACAACACTAGAAGAGAAATATAGAGCAACAGAGCGAAACTCTATTAGAAATCAACTTGAAAATTTATTAACTTATCCTGAAGTAAAAAAAAGATTTGACAATGGTGAAGTTTTAATTCATGGATGGTATTATGATATAGAAACTGGGAATATTGATTTTTATGATAAAAGTGAAGATAATTTTAAGCCATTAAAGGAATTTACAATATGAGTAAAACAGAAGTTAGAAAAATACCTAGAAAAAGTATAATTATTATAGTAGTTTTAATTATTTTAGCTATTGTTGGATATTTATTAATCACACTATCAAGGGACGCTAAAATAACAGAAGTTTTAAGTTCACTTGGCTATAAAAATGTAAGTAATGTGACGGTATATAATGTTTCACAAGTAGAAGATGAAGAAACTAGAATAAGAAGTAAATTATTTAAAGTTGGTTTTACTAATGAAGAAACCAAACAAGAGTGTTATGGATTTATAAATGAACATAATGGAAAATTTAAAAAAGAAATAGAGTGTAAATAAAATGAGTATTATAGAGAAGTTAGAGAAAAATGAAAGATTAAATTATGAAGAAGCTTTAGAGCTTTATGATTTAGATTTATTTGTTTTAGGTAAATATGCAAATAAACTAAGAGAAGAAAAACATGGCAAAAAAAGTTATTTTAACATAAATAGACACATAAATCCTACAAATATTTGTAAAGATGTATGCCAATTTTGTGCATATAGTGCAAGTAGAAAAAATCCAAAACCTTATACTTTAAAACATGAAGAGATTATGGAAGTTGTTAAAAACTCTTCATTAAATGGCATAAAAGAAGTCCATATAGTATCTGCCCATAATCCAGAAACTGGATTGGAATGGTATTTAGAAATTTTCAAAAAAATAAAAACTGCTTATCCACATATCCACATAAAAGCCTTAACAGCAGCAGAAATTCATTTTTTGAGTGAGCAGTATAATAAAAGTTATGAAGAGATAATTGATTTGATGGTTGAATATGGTGTTGATTCAATGCCAGGTGGTGGAGCTGAAATCTTTGATGAAAAGGTGAGAAAAAGAATCTGTGGAGGGAAAGTCACTTCACAACAATGGCTTGATATCCATGAACTTTGGCATAAAAAAGGCAAAAAGAGTAATGCTACTATGCTTTTTGGACATATAGAAACAAGAGAGCATAGAATTGACCATATATTAAGATTAAGAGACTTACAAGACAAAAGTGGTGGATTTAATGCCTTTATTCCTCTTGTTTATCAAAAAGAAAATAATTTCTTAAAAGTAAAAGATTTCCTAACAGGACAAGAGATACTAAAAACTATGGCAATCTCAAGAATTTTACTGGATAACATTCCTAATATAAAAGCTTATTGGGTAACTTCTACTGTTAAACTAGCTCTTGTAGCACAAGAATTTGGAGCAAATGATTTAGATGGAACAATAGAAAAAGAATCAATTCAAAGTGCAGCAGGAGCTGCAAGTGCAAATGGTCTACCTATTAGTTCATTTGTTGATTTGATTAAAAATTCTGGATTTATTCCAGTTGAAAGAGACTCAGTTTATAAGGAACTAAAAGTTTGGTAAACTATCTGTTCTGATTAAATTGAAGTCCAAAATCTACTTCAATACTTAAATCTTGATTTTTCAAGAATATTATTGGATAAGATACATTTATTGAGTATAACTCTTTATTTAAGTTACTCAATAAATTAAAAAACTCTATAGGTGAATTTATTATCATATTTACTCTATAATTGTATGTTGAAATATTTAAATTAAATGTTGAATCATACACTAACACTGCACTTTTTGGCAATATAATTTTCAACTGATCACTTACTCTTTTTACAGGCATAAATCCATCATTTATATATTTTGGAAGTGCCTCATTATATATCTTACTTGTATCAATTTCAACGGGATCACTATTATATATACTTACATCAAGAGCAATATTTTTTGAATCTTTTACTTGTATATTTGAGTATTTATAAAATTTTAAAAGTTTAGGCTGTATATCTTTAATATAAGAATCAGGAGTTAGCATTTTACCAGTAATTGTAGAATTATCACTTTTAACTTCTAAAGTGTCTACCACCATATCATAAGGAACTGCATTTAATAAAACTACTATATCATCTCTTATTTGATTATTTGCATTTATATGATTTGGCAAAGTATATTGTTTTTCAATAGTTATTTTTTTAGGTTCTTCTTTTTTAATTGTTTTAATTTTTTGAACAATCTGTACAACTTTATCTTTATAATAAATCCCACTACCAGTTATTGCTAATAAAAATATCAATAGTAATATAATCCATTTAGTTGAAGACTTGCCTTTTTTAACTCTTGGTTTTACATAAGTTTGTAATAATCTATTAGGACCTCTTGAAAGTTCATAAATAGAATCTTTTAATGAAATATAGTGATAATGCGTACTTATCATTATATCGTCTTCTAATTGCTGAATTTGTTCATCACTTAATTGTTTAATTGTATACAAAATATCTATTTTATCTACAAAACACTCGCTTTTATTAGTATAAAATTCTTTAAGTGTTTTAGAAATAAAATTTTGTAATTCTAAAAAATAAACTTCATCATAAAGTTTTTGACCCAATACTTCTGATTCATAAAATCTAGAGCTTTTTATATCTTTGAACTCAGGAACTTTTTGTATTTTATTAAAAACAATCTTATTTAACTCATTTACAATTACAATATAAATATAATCGCTAACTGTTAAAACAACTAGTGTATTAGAAGTTGGATTTTGTTCTAAATGAAGATTTAAAACTTGAAAAGGAGAAAATACATAATCTAATCCAGTAAACTCAAAATAGTGCTCTACTTCAAAAAGTTTCTCTTTTTTAACAACCACATCAAAACTATTATTTAATTGAACCTTTGAGTATTCTAATAGCTTTTTATTGGTTTTATTGATTATCTTTTCATCTTGGCATAAACACAAAGTTGAAATAAAAGTTTTAGGAATTGCTTCTTGCCATTGATTTATTTTTTGTGCGATATCCCTTGAAAGTATTTCATCATGGATTATAAAAGTTGATTCTTCTGTTTTATCTAAATCTTCATTTTTAAGTTTTTTAAAGTCAATTTTTAATTGTGTATCATATTTTAAAATACTTATATATTGAGAATTTTTTGCAAACATAAAAACCTCTTTTATTTCATTGCATTAACTAAAAGTTTATTTTGTATAAACTCTTTAGCTTGGGGCATATCTAAATTCGATACACTAAACGGCTCACTCACATAAAAATCTATCACACCAAATGGTTTTGGAATAATAAACTTATCCCAAGAATTAAATTGCCAATATTTACTTGGCTTACAATTGAATGCTAAAATTTTAGCATCAGTTTTCTTATGAATTGCTACTATTCCATCAGCAACAGAAAATCTAGGCCCTTTTGGACCATCAGGAGTGATTGCAATATCATCTCCACCTTTTAACTCTTTTATTGCACCAATTAAAGCTTTAGTTCCACCCCTAGTACTTGATCCTCTAATAGAATAAATTCCCAAATACTCAACAGTTTTAGTAATTGCTTCTCCATCTTTGTGGTCACTTATCATAGCACTTACTTTACCTTTTGGTTTAAGTTTTTGATAATTAAATGGTTGCATTAAAAGTTCACCATGCCAAAAAGAGACGATGTAAACATCATCTTTTAACTCTTTTGGATGGTGAAAATTCTTTTTATTTGTTAAATATACAAATCTTACAAATAATTGCAAAAAAAATGGCACAATTCGTGTTATAAAAAAAAGCTTCATTCGCTTATTACTTCACCTTTTAATGCTGTTCTGCTTGCATCATTTATTTTTACTTTTACAAATTTTCCAAGAAGTTCATCACTTCCTTTTACAAAAACCTGACACCAATTATCTGTAAATCCACAAACTTCACCATCAGATTTTAGATTCTCAACTAAAATTTCAACAGTTTTTCCAACATATGAATTCATGTGTTCAACTAAATGTTCTTTATGCAAGTCGATTACTTTTATTAATCTAGCACCTGCAATTTCATCATCTATCTCTTGATCTTTTAAAGCTAAGGCTGCTGTATTTGGACGAGGAGAATATTTGAAGTTAAATATTTGATCAAATTTAACCTTTTCTATTACATCCATAGTATCTTCAAAATCCTCTTGTGTTTCCCCTGGAAAACCAACAATAATATCAGTTGTAATTCTAACATTTGGTACAAGTCTTCTAATTTTTTCTGCTCTATTTAAGAACCACTCTTTTGTGTATCCTCTTTTCATAGCTTTTAAAATAGAAGTAGAACCACTTTGAAGTGGCATATGGATACATTTACTAATTTTTGGGTTAGAAGAAAACTCTTCAATAAACTCATCATCCATATGTAAAGGATGGGGAGATGTAAATCTTATTCTTCTTAAACCCTCTATTTTAGATATCTCTTGCAAAAGTTTAGTAAAAGTTGTTTTTGCTCTTTTATCTGAGAATCTTCTTCCATAAGAGTTAACATTTTGCCCTAAAAGCATAACTTCTACTGCACCTTTGTCCACATCTTTTTGGATTTGTTGAACAATCATTTCAGGTGGGATAGATATCTCATCACCCCTTGTTGCAGGAACAATACAATATGTACACTCTTTATCACACCCAATTGAAATGTTTACAGAAGTTTTGTACATAGAAGTTTCACTTCTAGCAAATTCATAAGTACTATCATCATTTTCTATTGAAATTTCAACAGCACCCTTTACATCAATAATATCTTTTATTTTTGAAATATTTCTAGCACCTACAACAAAATCAACATAAGGCGCTCTTTTAATAATATCTTTTCCTAAATGTGAGGCAGTACAACCACAAACACCAATTTTAGCTCCATCTTTTTTCTTTGCATTAAACTGCCCTATTTCTGAAAAAAGTTTTTGAACTGGCTTTTCTCGTACTGAACAAGTGTTGATAATAATAAGATCTGCATCTTCCATATTATCAGTTGTTTTATAATCTTTATACTTTTCTAGTTCAGCAATTATGTGTTGACTGTCAGTATCATTCATCTGACAACCAAGCGTTTGTATAAATAATTTTTTAGATTCTTCTCTACTCATTATAATTTCACTTTAAATTAAAGTGCATGTACCTCATACATATACTCATCCTCAGCTAAACCATATTTTACTTCTCTAAAATATACATTAAACCCTTCACCTTCTAAGCCATCTACTAATGCCATCATATCTTTATGTGAATTATCTTTATCAAAATAAAATATTTTTTGTCCAAGTTCTTTTAGCTCTTCAACTATCTTATCAATTTTTACTTTTTTTGGTTTTTCATTCAATTCGTTTCTTGCGAACAATAATTCCATCTCTATAAGCCTTTTATGTTTAAATTTAACTATATATTTTATCTTAAAGTTACTTTTATTTTTATAAAAGAAGTTTTAGATATAATATTGTTCTACATTCACATTGAAAATCACAAAAATCATAGTTCAATGTTAAAAAAAAGGTTATAAATGGATAAAATAATTGATATATTAGATTCTATTGCTTATGAAAAAGGAATTAAATCTGAGCATGTTGAAACTGCGTTGAAAGAAGCACTAATTAAAACTGGTGAAAAGATGGTTGATCATACTTTAATTTTTGATGCAGAGATTGATAGAAAAAATAAAAGATTAAAACTTTTTCAAAAAATTGAAGTTGTAAAAGATGATGATAAAAGACTTCAAGGTGAAGAAGTTGATCAATATGACAACATTATAAACCCTGAAAATTTTATTCCTTTAAGTGAAGCAAAAGAGATTGATGCAGATTTAGATATTGGAGACTTTTTAGATTATGATTTAGAGTTTGAAAATATGGGAAGAAATGCCGCAACAATTCTTCATAACAATTTTGAATATAGACTTCAAAGATATATAGAAGAAAATCTTGTATCAAAATACAAATCTAAAATCGGAAAAATCATAAATGGTTCTGTAACAAGAGTTGATAGAGCTGAGAACACTTTTGTTGAAATTGGTGAAGTAAAAGGTATGCTTACTAGAAAAAGTAGAATAAAAGGTGAAACTTTTAAAGTAGGAGATAACTTAAAAGCTGTAGTAAAAGCTGTTAATATTGATAAAACAAATGGTTTAATAATTGAATTATCAAGAACAAGCCCTAAATTTCTTGAATCTCTTTTAGCATTAGAAGTTCCTGAACTAAAAGATGAAAGAATCACAATAGAAGCAAGTGCAAGAATCCCAGGTAGTCGTGCTAAAATAGCACTTTCAACTATGGATCCACAAATAGATCCTATTGGTTCTGTTGTTGGAGTTAAAGGTGTTAGAATTACAGCAGTTAGTCAACAATTGCATGGAGAGAATATTGATTGTGTTGAATATTCAACTATTCCTGAAATGTTTGTAGCAAGAGCTTTAAGTCCAGCTATTATCAAAAGTGTTCAAATTATGAAATCTGAAAAATATGATGAAAAAGATAAAGCAATTGTT
Source organism: Arcobacter sp. F2176 (assembly GCF_004116465.1). Lineage (NCBI taxonomy): Bacteria > Pseudomonadati > Campylobacterota > Epsilonproteobacteria > Campylobacterales > Arcobacteraceae > Arcobacter > Arcobacter sp. F2176. The sequence goes on along the minus strand of NZ_PDJV01000002.1, from coordinate 106,838 downwards.
ACAATTTCAAGTGACCAAAAATCAAAAGCAATTGGAAAATCAGGTTTAAATATTAGACTAGCTTCAATGCTTACAAAATGTGAAATTGAACTTGTGGAAGTTGGAGATAATACGCAAAGCAGTGAAGGTTCAACAGAAATTCCAAATGATGAAAGAAGAAAAGATACTTCAGAATTAGAGGCTTTATTTAAATAATGGAAAAGGTATTCATTTATGACTCTGTAAAAAAAGAGAAAGTTTTATTTGAACCAATAGTTGAAAACCAAGCAAAGATATATGTTTGTGGACCAACAGTATATGATGATTCTCATCTTGGTCATGCCAGAAGTGCCATTGCTTTTGACATGTTACATAGAGTCTTAAAAATGAATAATATAAATGTGACTATGACAAAAAATTTTACAGATATTGATGATAAAATCATAAAAAAAATGAACGAATCATCAAGATCTTTAGAAGATATCACAACTCAATACATAAATGCTTACAAAGCTGATATGCATTCACTTAATATCTTAGATAATACAATTGAACCAAAAGCAACACAAAATCTAGAAGCCATGATAGAGATGATAAATGATTTACTTTCAAAAGATATCGCTTATATAATCGAAGATGGTGTTTATTTTGATGTTTCAAAAGATAAATCTTATGGAAATATCTCAAAAAGAGCAAGTGATGAAAACTCAATTGCTAGAGTTGAAGTAAATACTCAAAAAAGAAATTCATCTGATTTTGCCCTATGGAAGTTTGAAAAAGCAAATGATGTGTCATATGAAGCTAACTTTGGAAAAGGTCGTCCAGGTTGGCACATAGAGTGTAGTGCTATGATTCAAAAACACTTAGCATACAAAGATAAAGATTTTCAAATAGATATTCATGGAGGAGGAGCTGATTTACTTTTCCCACACCATGAGAATGAAGCTGCACAAACTAGATGTTCTTCCCATAAAGAGTTGGCAAAATATTGGATGCACAATGGTTTTGTAACTATTGATGGTGAAAAGATGAGTAAATCACTTGGGAATTCATTTTTCTTAAAAGATATTTTAAAATCTTATAGTGGTGAAGTTGTAAGATTTTATTTATTAACAGCCCATTATAGAACAGATTTTAACTTCAATGAAGAGGATTTAATCTCATCTAAAAAAAGACTTGATAAATATTATAGAGTGAAAAAAAGAGTTTATGGAAGCACTGCCTCAGCTGTAAACAGTGAATTTAAAGCAAAAGTTTTAAGTGCCCTAAATGATGATATAAATAGCTCAAAAGCTATCTCTATAGTTGATGATATGATAAATAATGCAAATGATAAATTAGACAAAAATCCAAAAGACAAAAACCTAAAAAAAGAGTTAATTGCAAACTTTGAATTTATAAATGAGATTTTAGGAATATGTTTTAATGATGCATATGAATACTTCCAATTTGGAATAAATGAAGATACAAAAAATAAAATAGAAAAATTAATTGAAAAACGAACTGAAGCTAAAAAAGAAAAAGATTTCGCCACTGCTGATAGTGTAAGAGATGAACTAATAGCTTTAGGAATATCTGTTATGGATACACCAAACGGTGTAGTTTGGGAGAAGTTATAAACTTCTTCTAAACCCTATAATCTACACTACTAATAACTCCCGCTTCACCATTTTCTTTCAAAAACATTGAACTTTGTCCTCCATTTACTGAAGATACATTTGCTAAGTAAATTGCTCCAATTCCAGAATCAGCCAAAGTTACTAGTGAGCTTTCACCATTTGCTTTCTTTTCCCAAACTCTTAAGTCATTGAAAACAGAATCATTTTCATCAATCCAACCATTTCCATCTTCATCATATTTACTTAATTCTTTGAAGCCATCATTTGTGTTTACACCAAAAAGCTCATTCCCATCATCAACTTTATTATTTCCATTTTTATCTATTGCTAAATAGCTTGCATTATTCTGTAATTTTGATATATCACTATTATTTTTATCTTTATTTACATCAAATTCAAAGCCCATATCTCTTGGCACTTCACTTGTATCTCTCCCATCTTTTTTCATATCAATAGAAAATGGGTTATCCCCTTTTCCATAGGCATTTATCTTGGTTTCATTTCTTCTATAAAACTCATTTGAATAAGAAAGACTAAGATTTATTTTAAACTCACCATTTGATGTTTTAATAGTAGCTTGGGAACTAAAATCTATAGTTGTTTTTTCATAATATTCTTCTGTGCTTTCATATGAAAAACCCCATTCTTGATTATTACCTGTAGTGTAAGGATTATCTGGCACTTGAGCTTTACTTGAAGAATCATTTGGATATAAATTGATTTTTTGATTCCCCTGAAACAAATGATTGAGTAATTGTTCTATTATTCTTTTTTTAATTGTATCTACAACTGATAAGTCTGATTCACTACTAAAGACCAGTTTTTTAGGGTCAATATTTACTGACAAATCTTTATTCTCATCTGGATTTTCTGTTTTTGTAAAAGAACTAGCGTTTGTATTTTTTTCGTATTTTTGAACAAAGCTACTATTTGCTTGTAAATTTACTTCATAAGAATCTATTTTCATATTCAATCCTTTTATCTATATTTAAGAATTGTACAGTGGGTTTCATTAAGATATTGTTAAAAACAAAATTTAGTTTTATATAGATTTTTAGGCATAAAAAAAGGAAAGAAGATAATCTTCTTTCCTTTTTTAAAGTAATAACTAAAACTTATCTTGCGTATGCAGCATCTGTAAGGTTTTTAGTATCAACGATATATGGAACTAATGCCATATGTCTTGCTCTTTTGATTGCTAATTCTACCATCTCTTGAGCTCTTTTAGAATTTCCTGTAAGTCTTCTAGGCATGATTTTACCTCTTTCACTCATAGAAATTTTTAAAATTTCAGTGTTTTTATAATCAATGAAATCAATTTTCATCTCAGTATATTTACAATATTTTTTTCCGTATTTTCTTCTCTCAGCCATTTTATTATCCTCTTTCTAGAACGGTATTTCGTCTTCGTCTATATCGATTTCTGGTATTTTATAACTACTATTTTCAGTTGTAGTTTTAATACCACCTTGAGCATAGTTGTTTTGAGCTGGTTGTTGCGGTTGATTATACTGATTACTAGATGGTTGTTGAGTTTGTGGTTGAGAATACTCACCTTCATACCCAGTATTAGCACCATTTTGTGAATCAGATTTTGAATCTAACATTTTCATATTATCAACTCTTAAAGAGTGTCTACTTCTGTTAGTTCCATCTTGTGCAGTCCATTGCTCAAAAACAAGTCTTCCTTCTAATAATACTTTAGAGCCTTTTCGTAAATATTGATTGGCAACCTCAGCACTTCTATTGAAAATATTGAAATCTAAAAAACAAACTTCATCTTTCTTTTCACCAGTACTAGTCTTATAATTATAAGATGTTGCAATTGCACCTTTTGCTATTGCTGCACCACTTGGTAAATATCTCAATTCAATATCTCGTGTAAGATTTCCTATCATAACTACTTTATTATACATTTACGGCTCCTTTTATAAAATTATGCCTTAAGCAGACTTTTTAGCTGCTTCATCACTTAGTTTTGTCCAAGCAGTAACTTCTTTTTTACTCTCATATTTAATGAAAATAAATCTGATGATGTTTTCATTAATTCTATAATTTCTTTCTAATTCTAAGATAGAAGTTGTTGGTGCTTTAAAGTACATTACATAGTAATGACCTCTTTTATGTTTTTCAATTTCGTAAGCTAGTTGTCTAGTTCCCATATCATCAAAAGATACAATTTCTCCACCATTTTTCTCAATGTTAGCTTTCACCAACTCAATCTGTGCTACAGTTTCTTCTTCAGTCATTGTAGGCTTTACAATAAACATTGTTTCATAATGTTTTATTCTTGACATTCATTCTCCTTTTAGTTTTCGCCGGTATTATTAAAAATATCAGCAAGGTTTTTGTAAAGTCTGAGATTTTATCTAAGTTTGTCTGAAAATTTTCTTAGACTTGCTTGAATATATGCATTATGGTCTGGAATTTTTGAACTTTTTAAATCTAATTCCAAATCATTTAAGAAATTAAACAACTCTAAAAAGAGTTCTGGTTTTATTTTTATGGCTAGTTTTGTCTTCTTTTCCCAAATATTTTGTGGAGGAATATATCCTAGTATCTCTTTTGCATTTGGAGTTCCAATTGTCCTTGAATATGAACTTATCATAAAAAGTTGATGTAAAAAAGCTCCAATTTGAGTTAATAAATTTATTTCATTCATTCCCTCTTCAAGTAAAAAGTGCAAATCTCTTTTTATTAATTGTCCACTTAATAAATTAAACAAAAAATCTTCTAAAGAAACAGACCCTATTCCAAAACAGTGTAGCTCTACAAGTTTTGAAGAGATAGATTCTTCGTTTAATATAGATAATTTCTTTAAATCGTTTACACTCAAATTTAAATCATTTCTGTGCATAAAATACAAATGGTTTAATGCAGATACTTCATACTTCAAACCTAATGCTCTAGCTTCACTTTCAAGTATTTGAATAGCTTCTCCTGGATATGGAGTAAACATTCTTACACTTACACTATTATTTTTACTTGTAAAATATCCACCCATTGTTTTAAAATCACCATCTCCCATACAAGCAAATATCACTTTTGAATCTTTATTTATATTACAAGCCTCTATTAATTCTGTAGTCTCATTTTTATTTAATTTTTTATTTAATTTTATAAGCAAGATATTTCTACTTGCAAAAAGAGATGATTGTAAAAGTTTATTTTTTACATATTTAAAATCAAAATCATCAAAATAGACTTTTTCTATCTCTTCTCCAGCTGAAACACCTGTTGCTACAAGATTTGCATACTTTTCTACTAAATAATCACTTTGCCCATAAAACATATATGCAGAGAATTCTTTATTTGCTCTTAACAATCCATCAAACTCATTTTTATACATTTTTTATTGTTCCAACTATATTTTTACTAATCAAATCACTTGATTTTATTGTTATTTTTATTTTAAGAAAAAGTTTTTCACCTCTGTAGTTATCTAGATGAATTCTAAGTCCTGGCATATCTTTATAAAATTTAGCAATTCCTCTTTCTATATCTACTATTTGAGCTTTGAACTCTTCTCCAATATGATTTTTTGCCCATCTAGCATATTTTCTATCTTCATAATCCCAAACAAGTTGATCTACTTTTCTCTCATTTGCAGATATGTGTTCACATATATCATCAATAATTGCAGGTGCTTTTTTAGTTTTTAACATTCGATGAAGAACTAAATCTGAATATCTTCTAATAGGACTTGTAAAGTGTGAATAAGAATCAAAGCCCAAACCAAAGTGACCTAAGTTTTTAGATGAATATTTTGCTTGTGATTGGGACTTTATTATCAAATCATTTATCTCTTCTATCAAAACACTATTTTTTGCTCTTGCTTGAATATCAGTAATTGTCTCATGAACAGATGATTTTACTTCTGCTTTTATTCCAAGTAAATTTACCTCATCAACTAGTTTTGATAAAGATTGAAAAGATGGTTCTTCATGAATTCTAAAAATTCCCACATTGCTTAGTTTTTTACTTGCTTCAATATTGGCCATTAACATACACTCTTCTATTAGTTGGTGAGAGGCCGTTGATTCTTCTACAGAGATTCCTTCTAATTCTAAATTGTGATTTAATTTTTGTCTATACTCTTTACTTATAAAATCATAACCTTTTTGTAATCTTTTTGCTCTAATTTTTTTAGTAATATCATACAAAGGAATCAAATAATCAAAAATCTCTTTTTCTGTTTCGCTATATTTATCCAAGTGTCCTTCTATTACCCTATCAATCCTTCCATAAGAGAATTTCTTATGTGATTTAATAATGGCTTCAAAAAGTTCTGATTTGATTATTTCATAATCTTTGTCTAAATATATTTTAAAAACATAAGAATATCTGTCAACATTCTCTTTAAGTGAACACATCTCTTCACTTAAACTTGGAGGAAGCATAGGTAAAACTTTATTTGGAAGATAAATAGAAGTTGATTTTTGTAAGGCTTGTTTATCAAGTTCGCTATTCTCTTTTACGAAGTATGAAACATCAGCAATAGCCACATAAAGTGTATTTTCTTTTACATCAAAATAAATAGCATCATCATGGTCTTTTGCACTTGCAGGATCTATAGTTGTAAATGGCAAAGCTGTTAAATCAACTCTTTCATTTGTATCATTCATCTTTGCATCAACATCTAAATGCTTTTCTAATCTTATAAGTTCATCATATAAAAACAGTGAAATAAATTGATCAACTTTTGGATCTTGTATATTTCCAACATCTTTTTCTATTTCAAATGTTTTACTATTTATCACATAAATATTTCCATTTGTAAAAGAGCTAAAATCTATTTTAAGTTCTAACTTTATTCCCTCTTTTACACTAAATACTTCACCTTCATTTACATAAACTAATAGTGAAGTTGCATGGGTATATAATACTTTTTCAACTTTTGCTTTAAATGAAGATCTTGGATTAAATACTCTTTTTACCAAAATTAAGTCATTATTATAAGCACCTTTCAAATCATCTATATCCAGTTTTAAATTTTTGTGCTCATTATCCAAGTCACTCAAAAAAGCAAATTTATTTTTTATTTTTACAATTCCCACTCTATACTTTGAATTAAGTTTATAAATGCCATCTTCATAACTTACAATATCATCTTTTATAAATGGCACTAAATACTCTTTTTCATTTTCTGCAAAATCTTCACTGCCAGATATAACTTTTCTAAAAATAGTTTGAATCAAAACTTATCCTAATTTTCTTTTATTTAAGTATACATTATATAACTCTTTTATTTACATTTAGGTTACTTTTGATATAATCCTCAAAAATTATTTTAAAGGATTATTTAATGGCAATAAATGTTTACTATGATAAAGATTGTAATATAGAACTAATCAAATCAAAAAAAGTAGCAATGATAGGTTTTGGATCACAAGGGCATGCTCACGCTGAGAACTTAAGAGATTCTGGAGTTGAAGTTGTTATTGGACTAAGAAAAGGTGGGAGTTCTTGGGCTAAAGCAGAAGCAAAAGGTTTTGTTGTAAAAACAGTTGCAGAAGCAACAACTGGTGCTGATGTTGTAATGATTTTATTACCAGATGAAAATCAATCTGAAATTTATTATTCAGAAATTAAACCAAACCTTAAAGATGGTGCTTATTTAGCATTTGGACATGGTTTTAATATTCATTATGGAAGAATTATTCCTGATGCAAAAACAAATGTAATGATGATTGCTCCTAAAGCTCCAGGTCATACAGTTAGAAATGAATTCACAAAAGGTGGAGGAATTCCTGACCTTATTGCTGTTGAAACTAATCCAAGTGGAGATACAAAAGAAGTAGCACTAGCTTACGCATCAGCTATTGGTGGTGGAAGAACTGGTATTATTGAAACTACATTTAAAGATGAAACAGAAACTGACCTTTTTGGAGAGCAAGCTGTATTATGTGGTGGAGCTGTGTCTTTAGTTCAAGCTGGATTTGAAACTTTAACTGAAGCTGGATATGAACCAGAAATGGCATATTTTGAATGTTTACATGAGTTAAAATTAATCGTTGACTTAATGTATGAGGGTGGAATTTCTGATATGAGATATTCTATTTCTAATACTGCTGAATACGGTGATTATGTATCTGGAAAAAGAGTTATCAATGCTGAAAGTAAAGCAGCAATGAAAGAAATCTTAAAAGAGATTCAAGATGGTAGATTTGCAAAAGATTTCATCTTAGAAGGTCAAGCTGGATACCCAAGAATGAATGCTGAAAGAGCTAATGCAAAAGCTTCTTTAATTGAGCAAACTGGTAATAAATTAAGAAAAATGATGCCTTGGATTTCTTCAAGCAAAATCGTAGACTTAAATAAAAACTAATTTTAAAGTAAGGTTTAATACCTTACTTTGATATTCTAACTTAATGGCGAAAAGAAAACCTCAAAGACGTAAAAAACCTAGTAAAAAAACCTATAAAATTTCTACTGTAAATAAGTTTTTAGCATTATTACTATCTTCTTTACTTATAACCTTAGCAGCATATTTTATTCTTTTAAAAAATCATAATGATAAAATAAATGAATCAACAAAAATACAAAAAGAAAAAATAAAGCATGCAAAAGAAAATAATATTGATAATATTATTGAAGAGTATAATAAAACTTCTAAAGATACCAAAGCCGATAAATTTGAAGAGTACAATAAAGAGTTTGAAAATGAATACATTCATCCAATAGATTCTCAAAAAAAAGAACCTAATTTAAAAGAAAAAAATGAAGAAATACAATCAATAGAACAAAAAGTTTTCCCAGAAAATAAACAAACCTTAGAAAAACAAAATGCACAAGGAAAACCACTTCTACCAGCCTTAGAAGATGGGAAAATGCATAAAGAAGTTGAAAATAAAAAAGAAAAAATAATAACTAAAACTTCTAATAAACCAAAACTCTCTATTGTGATTGATGATGTTACACTTCAATCCCAAATAAATCATATTAAAGATATTGGATATATTGTTAATATATCTTTAATGCCTCCAACAAAAGGCCATAAAAACTCTGCTCGTATTGCACGAAATTTACCGTTTGCTCTAGTTCATTTTCCCCTACAAGCAGGAAAGAATAGTATTAGATTTGAAGAAGACAATACATTAAAAGTGGGAGATTCTTATGAAAAAATTGAAAAAAGAGTTGCACAAATTAGAAAATGGTATCCAAAAATAAAATATACAAATAATCATACAGGAAGTGTTTTTACTTCTGATAAAACATCAATGGAATATTTAATAAAAGCCCTTAAAAAATATAATTTCCAATTTATAGATAGTAGAACAACTGCTCATAGTGTAGTTAAAGAAGTAAGTAAAGAGTTTGGAGTACCTTATATTGCTAGAAATATATTTTTGGATAATAACAAAGACTTTAACTATATTCAAAATCAACTAAAAAAAGCTATAAGAATAGCTAAAAAAACAGGTTCTGCAATAGCAATTGGGCATCCATATCCTATCACAATGGAAGTATTAAAAAAATCTAAATATTTACTAAAAGATTTAGATTTAGTATATATAAATAAATTACCCGTTCACTAAATATTTTTTCCTATTTTGTAAATACAAAACTCTTTGGGATAGCAGGACAATTACCAATTATAGAAAAATCAACTCCATTGCCATTTGGCAATTGGTTCATGCTAATTCCTAAAGCTGTAGTTTTATCTTTTGTTTTAGATTTTTGGTCTGTAAAAATCCATACTTCAAAAAAATAAGGAATTTTATGAAACACTACCCTTTTCTCAACTAAATCAAACTCTGTATAATCGCACTTAAGGTAAATATTTCTCATAATATCATTAAATAATACTTCTGATTGAACTATACTTTTAGCCTTTTCACCTCTTATTTTTGTGTTAGAATAGTATCTTGCACTATTAGTCTCTTTGTACTTTACAAATTCATATGGTTGGTTTGTATTTTCGATTTTTTTATTCATGGATGAAATAGTAGTATTCTCTAAACTATTATAACAACCAGTAAAAAAAGTAATAATACATAATAATCCAATGTTAAAAATAATCTTTCTCAAAATATCTCCTTTTAAATGGTACTTTAATTGTACTATCAATAGTTTTAAAGATTTAAGTGAATTATTATTTTTTGATTATTATATTTATGTTTAAATGAGTATATTAAAAGAAATAGGAAATAATCCTACTTCTTAAAACTTTTTATTGCTTAAATCTGAAACCATATCTTTTGCTATTGAATCAGTCTTTAATGCAATACTTTTAGTCTGCGCTGCAATACTTGCATTCTTTTGCGTTTGTTTATCCAATAAATTAACTGCGTCATTTATTTGCAAGATACCTTGTTCTTGTTCTTTTGAAGCTTTTGCAATATCTTGAATGGTGTCAGTTGTTTTTCCAATATTTAGTAATAATTCTTCATATCCTATACTCATTTTATCACTTATAGACTTTCCATAATTTGCTTTTGATGTTGCCAATTCAACTATATTTTTTATCTCTTTAGCTGCTTCTGCACTTCTATTTGCTAAATTTCTTACTTCTTGCGCAACTACTGCAAACCCCTTCCCTGCTTCTCCTGCTGTTGCAGCTTCAACTGCTGCATTTAGGCTTAAAATATTTGTTTGAAATGCTATTTGATCAATTACTCCTATTGATTCATTTATAGTATTTACTTGTTCAGATATTTCTGTCATAGCAGAACTTGTATTTTTTGCTAATTTTTGCCCTTCTTTTGCTGAAGTGTTAACTTCTTTTGCATAATTAGACATTTGTATAACATTATTTGAATTACTTTTAACTGTTCCTGTTATCTGTTCAAGAGCTGCTGCTGTTTCTTCTAGTGAAGCTGCTGCTTCGTTAGAACTTATATTTAAATCATTAACATTTTGAATTAAAGATGCTGAAGAACTTTCTAATGTTTTTCCTACACTTAATGATTGATTTAATAAAGTTGAAATAACTTCACCTAATTTATTTATTGCAATAGAGACTTTTGAATATGCATCTGGAAATTTTGCTCTAAAATCATGATTTTTAAAACTCTCTAAAACATCTAAAAGCATAGGAATATTTTTTGCAATTGTTTTGTCTAAGTCATTTTGCATATTAGTTAAAATCTCTTTTAATTCTATCAATGATTTTGTCTGAGTATTTTTATTTATTTTAGCTACAAGATTACCATCACCAATCTCTTTTGCAAATCTTGCAATATCTTTTACAAACTCTTCATCTTCTTTAATTGATACTTCTATTAGGTGAATATTTGTATTGATAGTTTGTGCCATTTGCCCAAATTCATCTTTGCTATCTAAATCTATCGTTGATGAATTAGTAGTTTTTTTATTTAAAAAATCAAAAAAGTCTTGAAGCCCAATTCTAACTTTATTTACTGATTTAACAATTTGATTAGATATTAAAAAGGCTATTAATACTCCAATTATCAAAGAGACAATTAATACAGAAATCATCACATATGAGAAACTACTTGCGACTGCTCTAGCTTTTGGTGTTGCAATTTGATTTTTATTCTCTTCATAATCTATAAACTCATTTATTTCATTTAACCAAATTCTTAAATTGCCTTTTGCTTGTGTAATCAATAAATCTTTTGCTTCTTCATTTTTATTATTACTTTTTAATTCAATAATTTTTGATATTATAGGAAGAGTTTTGGCTTCTGTTTCGTTTATCTTTTTCAAAATCTCTTTCTCTTTGTCATCTACATTTAAACCTTCATCAAATATCTTTTTTAATGGTTTTGCTGATTCTATATAATAAGCTTGCAATCTTTTTATATTGGCATGTGATGTTTTAAATAATTCATCATCTTTATTTTTTGCTAATACCAAATCTCTAATTGCTATTGCTCTATCATGAACACTTCCCCTAAAGTTTATGGCATATCTTTGTTTTACAGAATTTACTTCTACAATTTGATTCAAAGTATTATCAATAAAATTCACTTTGAAAATGCCAATTATAGTTATAATGATAATAATTGCTATCATAAATAAAAAACCTGAATAAAGTTTTTTTGAAATAGTCATATTTTTAAACATATATCCTCCAGATAATAATTTTTTTCTTTTAATAAAATATGTCGAATTATATACACTTTCTCTTAATTTATATTTAAAAATAATTATTTGTCTATAAAGTAATAACTAGCATAAGCTTATTAAAACAATATCTAATCATAAAATAAGTTATTTATAGAGATAATATATTAAAACTTAAAAGGTAATCATATGAAAAAACTTATATATGTACTATTATCATCATTACTTGTATTTATTTTAGCAGGCTGTGGAGAAAATGAAAAAGAACAAAAAAGTGAAAAAAAAGTTTTAAAAGTTGGTATGGAATTAGCTTATCCTCCTTTTGAAATGAGCGATAAAGAGGGAAATCCTTCTGGTGTTTCTGTTGACTTTGCAAAAGCATTAGGTAAATATCTTGGAAGAGATGTTATTATTGAAAACATTGCATGGGATGGATTAATACCTTCATTGAAAACTGGGAAAATCGACTTAATAATCTCTTCAATGACAATTACAGATGAAAGAAAAAAATCAATTGATTTTTCTATTCCTTATGCACAATCATCTTTAGCAATTTTGGCAAATAAAGATTCTGGTATTAAATCAATTGATGATTTAAATGAAAAAGGAAAAACTATAGCAGTTAAAAAAGGTTCTACAGGACATATTTATGCAAAAGATAATCTACAAAATGCACAAGTTCTAGTATTTGATAAAGAGGCCGCTTGTGTACTTGAAGTTGTTCAAGGTAAAGCAGATGGTTTTATTTATGACCAATTAACTATTTATAAAAACTATGCAAAGAATATGAATACAACTGTTCCTTTATTACAACCTTTTCAAAAAGATTTTGAGTATTGGGGAGTTGCGCTAAAAAAAGGAAGTCCTTTAAAATCTGATGTAGATGCATTTATTAAAAAAGCAAAGGAAGATGGTACTTTTGACAATCTTGCAGATAAATATTTAAGTGATGCAAAAAAGACTTTTGATAAATTAAATATTCCATTCTTTTTTTAGGAAATTATTATTAAACTAAAAGATTTATTTATACATGAACTAGGTTATAAAAGAAAGAAAAAATTAAATCCATTAATTTATCTTTTTAATCTAGTTCTTCTTATAGTTTTCATTGTCATAATATTTTATTTCATGTTTAAAAATGTCTCTTACACTTTTAATTGGGATAGTGTTTTCGAATATAAACAAAAATTTATTGATGGTTTTATTATGACCATAATAATATCTTTTTTTGCTCTTATATTAAGCTTTGCAATAGGTCTTTTTTTTACATATGCACAAAACTCAAGACTTTTAATGCTACGATTTTTCTCTAGATTTTACATTGAAATCATAAGAGGAACTCCTCTTTTAGTTCAGATTCTAATCTTTTTTTATGTATTTGCAAATAATTTAGGTTTTGAAAATAGATATATTGTTGGAATCTTTATTTTAGCATTATTTGCAGGAGCTTATGTATGTGAAATAATAAGAGGAGCAATTGAGTCAATTGATATTGCACAATATGAAACAAGTATTAGTTTAGGAATGACTAATTACCAAATGTATAGATATATTATCTTCCCCCAAGCATTTACGAGAATGATACCCGCACTAACAGGACAATTTGCTTCTATAATAAAAGACTCATCTCTTCTTTCTATTATCTCTATAAGCGAGTTTACTATGAATGCACAAGAAGTAAATGCGTACACTTATTCAACATTTGAAAGCTATATCCCTTTAGCTATAGGTTATTTGTTACTTACTTACCCCATTTCTTATTACACAAAAAGACTTGAGAATAATATAAAAAAATAGTAATTATGTAATTTAAAGGAAATTAATATATAATTTTAAACCTACTTTTTTTTGGGAGTAAAATGATTTCTACTATTGATTTTGAAATACCTGAATTACGAAACTTAAAAAAACCTATAAAAAAATTGTTTTATAAAGGTAATATTAAACTATTAAAAAAACCAAAGATATCCATTGTAGGCACGAGAAGAGCATTAAACTATACACAATTTGCAACACATCAATTAGCATCAAAACTCTCCTTCGCAGGAAATTGTATAGTAAGTGGTGGAGCAATTGGAGTTGATGCCATATCCCATAAAGCTGCAGGAACAAATAATACTATTTTAGTAAGTCCTTGTGGATTAAATCATAGATATCCTGCAATAAACAAAAAGCTCATAGAAGAGATAGAACAACAAGGTTTAATACTTAGTTCTTTTGATGAAGACTTTAAATCTACAAGATACAGCTTTGTGCTTAGAAATGAGATAGTTGTTGCCTTGGGTGATATTTTAATAGTAACACAGGCTGATTTAAACAGTGGAAGTCTAAGAAGTGTTGAATATGCTTTGAAAATGGGTAAAGAGATTTTTGTGTTACCCCATAGAATAAATGAAAGTCAAGGAACAACTCTATTAGCAAAAAATGGTTTGGCAAAAGTTATCTATGATATAGATGAGTTTGTAGAACAATATGCAAAAACTCCTTTAAAAGAAGAAAAGGAAGATTCCTTTTTAGAGTATTGTAAAAAGAACCCAGCTTATGAAGAAGCAATTATAAAATATGATTCTTTAGTATATGAGTATGAACTAACTGGAAAGATTAAAATTAAAAATGGTTTTATAACTCTTCCATAAATTATGCACTGCAAGCTTTTTTTGATTTTGCAAATCGTAAAATTAAATAACCTAAAATGCCAGAAAAAAGTGAACCAATTAAAATTGCTAGTCTATCAGTGTAAAAATATCTTGTATCATCTGCAAAGGCTAATGAGTCAATAAACAAACTCATAGTAAATCCAATACCTGTTAAAACTGCTATTCCATAGATTTGAAGCCAACTTGTACACTTTGGAATATGTGCAAGTTTTAGTTTTACAGCTACAAAACTAAAAATAAAAACACCTAATTGTTTCCCAAAAAAAAGTCCCAACATAATACCAAGAGGAACACCATGAGTCATTTTTGTAAAATCAATTTCCCTTAAATCTACACCTGCATTTACAAAAGCAAATAAAGGTAAAATGAAAAAAGCAACCCAATTATGTAAATTGTGTTCCATATGTCTAACAGGAGAATTTACTTTATCATCAATTTTTGTTTTAAGAGGAATAGCAAAAGCTAAGATAATCCCTGCTAATGTTGCATGAACTCCTGATTTTAAAACAGTAACCCATAATATAATTCCAACAATAAAATATAAAGAAATAGTTGCAATACCCATACGATTCATCACAAATAAAACAAAAATTATAAATAAAGATACATATAAAACTTCAACTGATAAATTTGAGGTATAAAATAAAGCTATGATTACAATTGCACCAATATCATCAATAATTGCTAAAGCCATTAAAAATATTTTTAAAGAAACAGGCACTCTTTTTCCAAGTAGTGATAATATCCCAAGAGAAAATGCAATATCAGTAGCTGTGGGTATTGCCCACCCATTTAATGCATTAGAATCATTTTGATTAAAAAAAAAGTATATTAAAGCAGGACAAAGCATCCCACCAAGAGCGGCAAAAGCAGGAAGAGATATTTTAGACCAAGAGGAGAGATGTCCTTGTAGTAACTCCCTTTTAATTTCTAACCCAACAACTAAAAAAAATAGAGCCATCAAACCATCATTTATCCACAAATAAAGTGGCTTATCTATAACTAAATCATTAACCGAGAAATGAATAGGGACATGTAAAAAGCTGTAGTAATATTCAGAAAGAAAAGAGTTTCTTAAAACCAAGGCAAAGATAGTTACAAAGATAAGAATAATTCCCGATGATGTCTCACTTTTCATAAAATTATTTACTAAAATCTTCATATCTATCCTTTTAAATTATTTAACTATTTTCCTTAATTGATAAGTTATGTCTCCTGCACCAACACCAACTACTATGCCTTCATTATATGTTTTTAAAACTTTATTGTCTTTTATAATATCAATTGCACAATTTTTTGCAAGTATTTTATCAGCAAAGATTGGATTATATTGTTTAAAAGTTTCAGCAAAATCTATTTCTAAAACATGTTCTCCTGGAATAGTCCAAATTGGTAATATTACCAATTCATCACATCCTTTAAAACATCTTTTAAAACCTTCAAGATTATCAAATGTTCGGCTATATTTATGTGGTTGCCAAATAATTACTCTTTTTTTAAGATTTTTAAGATTATCATAAAGCTCAACTGATTTTATAGTAGCTTCTATTTCTGTTGGATGGTGTGCATAATCATCTATTAAGACAAATTTTTCACACTTTTGTAAAATATCAAATCTTTTTTTGATACCTTTATAGTTTTTAAGATTTACTCTTATTTGCTCAACGTCAAGCTCATTTAAAGCAGCTAATACAGCCAAAGAAGTATTAACAGCAATATGATAACCAAAACCCCAAACTTCAAAATAACCCAAATCTTTTAACTCAAATTTTGTATAAGGTTCATCATCTTGTAAAATATAAGAGATGTTTTTTATATCAACACTTGGATAAAGTTCAGTTGCATCTTCTATTTCAAGTTTTTTTACATACTCATCTTCTGCATTTATAACTTTTTTTGTACCAAGATTTACAAATTTTTTATATGTATCAAAAAATTTCTCATAATCATAGTTATAATACTCCATATGTTCAGGTTCTGCATTTGTAACAATTGAACAATAAGGATTTGAAAGTATAAAACTAGCATCGCTCTCATCAGCTTCAAAAGCAACTATTCCATTTTTGTATCTAAAGTTTGAACCAAAATCTTTTGATATAGCTCCAATAATAGCTGTACAATCTAAAATTGAAGCCAAAATAGATGTGGTAGTTGACTTTCCATGAGCTCCTGCAACACAATAATTTTTTCTATCTCCAAGAACTATTGGCAAAGCCTCTTTTCTTGATAATGTTCTTATTTGTCTGATTCTTGATTCTATTAATTCAGGATTTTCATCGGTTACTGCTGCTGAATATATAACTATCTCTGGATCTTTTATATTTGAAGCACTTTGAGGAGAATAAACTTTTATTCCTTCTTTTTTTAATTCATCTGTTATTGGTGTTTCTTTCATGTCTGAACCACTAACTTCATGACCACTATGTTTTAAAAATCTTGCTAAGGCAGAAAGACCAATTCCACCAATTCCTATAAAATGTATTTTCATCTTAATCCAGTAAATGTTTTAAATTTGTATATTCTGTCTCTAAAACTGCCCTATTTTGTTCTAAAAATTCTTTTGTTTTAAAATTAAAAGAAACAATAAAATAACCATATTTTTCATCTACAGCAGGAGTTGAAGTATTTACATTTTCATCATAAAACTTATCTAAATCAAAATCTTTAGAACAAGCAATCAAGTGCACATTTAAAGCATTGCATAAAAGTTCATCTTCAATTATGTTTGCCAAAACAAAAAATAATTCTTTGGCACCTTTTAGATCATTATAACTCCATTTCTCAATAGCATGTTCATAAAAAGCTCTTGTGTAATAAAGTCCATCACTTTCTAAAGCTATCTTTTTTCCATTATTTACTATATTTTCTACATTTTCAAAAGATATTTTTAATATATTTTCATAAACTGTATTTATTTTTTCTTCTTCTAAGTCTAAAATCAATAAAGAATCTAAAACTTCATAAAGGGCAGAGATATTTTTACTCTCAATTGCATCATCTTTTGTTTTTTCTAAATAGCTTAAAAACTCTGGGTTCGTTCTAGCTTCATGTAATTCTTCATTAGTCATTCATAAAATCCTTCAATCTATTTAATACCTCTTTTGTTTTTTGTGCATTTTCAACTAAGGCAATTCTTACATAACCTTGTCCTATACCATTTCTTCCTAAAAAACTTCCAGGTAATACTTTTATGTTTTTTTCTTTATATAATCTTTTAGTAAATTCCAATTCATCACCAACTTTTAGCCAAATATAAAAAGTCGCTTGTGGCATATCAAGTCCCAAAATTTCTTTGGTTAATTCAAAATTCTTTTTATAAGTATCTCTAAAAACTTGCACATGATTTTGATCACTCCAAGCAGTTGCAGCTGCATACTGTAAAGGAATAGGTGCTGCACACCCTATATATGTTCTATACTTCATATAATCTTTTAAAATATCTGCATCACCTGCTATAAATCCACTTCTTAGACCTGGTGCACTACTTCTTTTTGAAATAGAGTTAAGAACAAGTACATTTTTAAACTCACTATTTCCAGCAAATATACTAGCTTCTAAAAGTGAACAAGGTTTGTTTTTTTCATCAAAATATATTTCAGAATAACACTCATCATTTATCAAAACAAAATCAAACTCTAGTGCTTTTTTAACCCATAAAGATAGTTCTTCTTTACTCATATTTGCAGCTGTTGGATTATTTGGATAATTTAGTACTACTAAATCACATTTTTTAAGTGTTTCATCATCTAAAAAAGCTTTATAATCATTCTCTTTAGTTAAATTTATATGAACAACTTCTGCTCTACTAGCAATTGCTGCACCTTCATATATTTGATAAAAGGGATTTGTAAAAGCAATTGTTGGGTTAGATTTATCAAACAAATAAAACTGTGGAAAGTTAAATAAAACTTCTCTTGTACCAAAACAAGGAATAATCTGATTTTCCTCTAATTTTACATCAAATCTTTTATCTACAAACTCTATCATTGCATTTGTTAAAAAACTTTCACCAGCAGTCTTTGGATAATTTCTTAAAAATTTAGTATGATTAGCTAAACTATCTTGAATAAATTGTGGTGTTTCAAACTGAGGTTCACCAATAGTTAAAGCACTTGCTTCGTATGAGCTATTTGGCTCAATTCCATCTAATAATTCATTTAATTTCTCAAAAGGATATTTTTCAAATACCATCTCTTACCTTTTTTTAGTTTTCTATTACTGGGATTAATAGTTGATTATTTTCTTTTATGTCAAAAGATAATAAATCAGAATTTGTATAAAAAAGTTTATTAAGTTTTCTTCTTAAAAACATATCTTTTTTTAAAGGCAAAATCTGAAGTATATTTTTTTGATTTTTTAGCTCTCTTATAGGATTTTTTTCTTTAGAAATAATCTCAACTTTTTGCCCAAATATTTTTGCCAAATTTTCAAAGTGATCTAAAATATATGATTTATCAGATTGTCCTGTTGGGTCCATATTAAATATTTTTGTTTTTAGTTTTAACTGACTTGAAACATCAAATATTATTGGAGAAATTTGTTCATATGATTTTGTATCATTTAATAAAATTATACTATTTTTTATCGTTGTTATATCACCTAATCCAGCTTTTAAAATAGGAATTCTAAGATCAACAAGTTTAGAGATTCCCTCTTTATTTTTAAATAGCTCATAAGAAATCATCATAAGACCAATATCAAATGTTCTTAAATCTTTTTTCAATAGTGCATCAAAACCTAAATTTCCATAATCTATTTCTATAGTAAGATTATTAACTTCGCCTAATTCATTTTTAATAAACCCCATCAAATCAACAGTTGTAGGTCTTGTTATTCTTAATATAAGTTTTTGGTTTTTTATTACTTGATTCAGATATTTTACATCTGTAACACACTTTTTAACTGTTTGCTCTGATTGTAAATACAAATCTAAATATAAATATAAATTATGTCCAAATGGCATAGGAAACTGACCTTGTGTTTTACCAATTGCATTATACACTTGCATCAAAACTTCAGGTTTTCCAATTACCAAAATCACATCATTTGGTTTTATTATAAGAGAAGGCTTGATTTTTATCATTTGTTGTTTTCTATACAAACCAAAAATTTTCCACTCTCGCTGTTCAATTGAACCTATATATCTATAAGCATATGAACTACCAAATGGAATTCTAATTTCCATTATTTCACCTTGCTTTAAACCTATATTTTGTGCAACAACTGGAATATTTGGGAGTCTTTCAACCATTCCATTTGCAAGAACATCTATTCCTTTATAAATATTTATGTGTTGGTCAGAAAGGTCAATTCCCCAATAATCCAAAATACTCATTTGCATTTTCGGTTTTTCTTCTTTTATGTTTTTTATTACATTTAACATCTCATCTTTTGAGTTAAGTGCAATAAGAGCTTGGGCATGGATATCTTTATCTAATACCATCGCAAGTTTTGATTTAGAAGTTGGGTCAAACTTAAAAAATGTAAAATTTGAAGGTCTTTTCTCAGGAATGATAGCTTCATTCATGTAAACAACATCATATGAGTTATCACCAGTATTTGTCTCAATGACTCTTTGAAGAAGTTTTTTAGCAACAATACCATCTAATATAATTAATATCTTTTTCATTAAGGTATTATACCTTTTTCTTACTGATAGTGTGTTTTACCAAATTGCTTTTAATTTATAAATATAAATTTAAATGATATAATCCCAACTTTTAAAGGAAATTTATTAATGCAATTTAACATAGATGGAAAATCTTTTCACAAAACAAGAGCTTGTACAATAAAAACAGCTCACAGTGCAATACAAACTCCAGTATTTATGCCAGTAGGAACACAAGCTACTGTAAAAGCTTTAGATGCAAATGATATGCTAAGCCTTGGTGCAAAAATTATTCTAGGTAATACCTATCACTTGTATTTAAGACCAGGAAGTAAACTAATTAAAAAATTTGGAGGTCTTCATGGCTTTTCAAAATTTCCAAACTCTTTTTTAACTGACTCTGGTGGCTTTCAAGCTTTTTCATTAAGTGATAATTCGAAACCTGATGAAGATGGAATTATGTTTAAATCACACCTTGATGGTAGCAAACACTACTTTACACCTGAAAGTGTACTTGATACGCAATATGAACTTGGAAGTGATATCATGATGATATTAGATGATTTAGTAGCTCTTCCAAATACAAAAGAGCGAATCAAAAAATCAATTGAAAGAACTACCCATTGGGCAAAAAAAGCTATTACATATCATAAAAGCCAACAAGAAAAAGGTATAGGCTTAAATCAAAATATCTTTGCTATTATCCAAGGTGGAACAGATAAAGAGTTTAGAAAACTAAGTGCCGAACAATTATGTTCTTTGACTGACTTTGATGGTTATGCAATTGGTGGATTAAGTGTTGGTGAACCAAATGCTGATATGTATGAAACAGTTGAGTGGACAACTAATTTTATGCCTGAAGATAAACCAAGATACCTTATGGGAGTTGGAACACCTGAAGACTTAATAGAAAATATTGAGCGTGGTGTTGATATGTTTGATTGTGTAATGCCAACAAGAAATGCAAGAAATGGCTCAATCTTTACAACATATGGAAAAATAGCGATTAAAAATGCAGGATTTAAAGAAGATTCTGAACCTATAGATCCAGATTGTGAATGTTACACATGTAAAAACTTTTCAAAAGCATATCTAAATCACCTATTTAGAGCAGGTGAAATAACATACTATAGACTTGCAACATTACATAATATTCACTACTACTTAACTCTTATGAGAGAAGCTAGAGAAGCCATTTTAGCTGATAATTGGGTGGAGTTTAAAAAAGAGTTTTATAAAAAAAGAGGCATTGAGATTTAAGTGGCTTAACCCCAGACAAAACTCTTTTTAGATATAATCCAAAAAATTAAAAGAGCAACTGCTTGCTCTTCTTAGAATTTTCTCAAAGAGAATGCAAGCACAAAACTACTTTTAAGGATTTTTATAAATCCTGTTAAAAAGCAGACAAATATTTCAGGTGCCCTTTTAAAGGGCACCTTTTAGAGGAAAAGAAATGACTATTGATGATAATACAATTGATAAATTAGCAAAACTTTCTAGTTTGGAAATTGATGAAAATAAAAGAGAATCACTAAAAAATGAACTAGGTGATATTATTAATTTCGTTGAAAATTTAAATGAAATTGATGTAAGCCATATCGATGCAACATTCACAACAGTTGAAGGTGGAACACCACTTAGAGAAGATGTTGCTAGTCAAGATTTAGAGATGTCAAAACATATACTTTCACATGCTCCAAAAAGTGAAAATGGATACTTTATAGTTCCAAAAATCATAGAATAGAGCTCTTAAATGATTACTGTTTATGGAATAAAAACTTGTGGAAGTGTACAAAAAGCACTAAAATTTTTCAAAGAAAACAACATAGAAGTTGATTTTTTTGATTTTAAAAAAGATACACCAAGTGCTGAAAAAGTGAAAGATTGGACTGCGAAATCAGATATAAATATACTTTTTAATTCAAAAGGCACAAAGTATAAAACCCTTCAATTAAAAGAGTTAAATTTAGATGAAAATGGTAAATATGAATGGTTATGTAAAGAACCAATGCTTTTCAAAAGACCTGTAATAGAGTTTGATGATAAAGTTGTTGTTGCTTTTGATGAAGAGATGTATAAAAAGACTTTTCTTTAAGTCTTTTTATACAAAGGTTTAAGAAGAAGCTAAATAATCATGCCCTATACAAGTCTCACAAGAGATAATATCATCATACATTACTTTTTCTAGTTTCAAATCTTTAAACTCTTTTGAAATTATATCAATAGCCACATAATCTGCTGAATATATTAAAGACCTACCCTTATCATTATTTACATAAACAACATTTTTTGTTTGTTTAAAAATATTATCTATGTGTTTTTGCCAATATTCTAAGAGTTCCTCATTATCACCGAGTTCATCATATTTAATATCCCAATGTAAACATAAGTCAGGTAATAATCCACAAGTTTTCATATCTTTAAAATCTAATGTTATACCCCATAGTTCCATAATATATCTCCTTTTTCTTTATTGTAATCCAATAAACTTAAAGAAATGAAAATATTATAAGTACTTATTTGTTTTCAGTTTCTATATTTTAAATAGTTAATCTATACTCAAAATTGGTTTATCTTTTACATTAAAAGTCTCTACTATAAACTCATTGTTCATATGAGTTACTAAAATATATGATTTTGGATTATCTTTATTTTTTAGCATAAAAGATGTATCTTTATCAACTACAATTTCATCAAACCCTAATGGGGTATATTGTTTAAATAAATCATCTTTGAGCTGTTCATAAGTGGTGTCATATCTATCATCGATAATCATTTTAAAACTATTTTCATTGTCAATAAATTCTATTTCATTTAACTTCTCTTGGGTTTCAATAATAGGTTGTTTGGAAATTATATATTCATAAGTTACAGATAAAAAACCAATAGAGAATACTGTAATAAAAATATTTAATAATGAATACAAAATACTTAAATCAGGAGAAATTAAAGCCATAAGAAACTTAATAGCTAATCCATAAACAAAATTAACAACTAAGGCAAAAACAATAGGAAAAACAATCACCATCATAAACACTAATAATTTATAGTTTTTTGATAAAACAAGTGCATCACCAAAATCTAAGGGTTTATCAATAGCAATAGAAGGGAAGATTAAAGATATTCTTGAAGTAATCATTCCTATAAAACCTACAAGAATTACAACAACTAATATATTGTAAAAATATGCAACATTAGAGCCAAAGAAACCTTGAATAAACTTGCCAATAAATAGTGAAATAAAATATATTGAGAAAAATACCAAAGCCATAAGTAAACCTAAGCCAATACCTTTTAAGATAAAACTTATTTCTCTTTGACCAAATTTATAAACACCCCATTTTGGGGTATCTTCTTCACTTAAAAGTAATATCCTATGTACATTTATAGACATAATAATTGTCACTAAAAAAGATAATGCAGTTAAGATATAAAAAGTGCTTTTACTTATCATTATATGCGTACTAAAATACTCAATAACACATAATATAAGAAAAGGTATAAACAAAGCTCTCATTAAAATATACTTCTTTTCAAAAAGCAGGTCTAAAGTTCTTTTAATAATCTCTTTGTACATAGTCTTCCCTTTTGAAGTTTTATTTTCTAGCTTCCTTTAAAGTCTCAGCAATCATAAATGATAACTCTAAGGCTTGGTCAGCATTTAATCTTGGATCACATTGTGTATGATATCTACTTGCAAGTCCCTCTTGAGTAATAGCAGAACTTGTACTTCCTGTACACTCAGTTACATTTTGACCTGTCATTTCAAGGTGAATTCCACCTGCAATTGTACCTTGGGCACTATGTATTTGGAAGAATTGTTTTACTTCATTTAAAATAGATTCAAAATCTCTTGTTTTGTATCCATTATCAGTTTTGATTGTATTTCCATGCATAGGATCACTTGACCATAATACATTTTTACCTTCAGCTTTTACTCTTTTTAGTAAGTTTGGATAGATATCACCTATCTTTTGGGCACCCATTCTAACAATAAGATTTAATCTTCCAGCTTCATTTTCAGGATTTAAAGCATCAATTAATTTTATTAATTCATCCTCTTTCATTGAAGGTCCTACTTTACATCCTATTGGATTTTTGATACCTCTAAAGTACTCTAAATGTGCCCCATCTAATTCTCTTGTTCTATCTCCTATCCATAACATATGAGCAGAACAATCATACCAATCACCAGTTAAAGAATCTCTTCTAGTAAGGGCTTCTTCATAGTTAAGTAAAAGTGCTTCATGGGAAGTATAAAGTGTAGTTTGATTTAGTTGTTGCGTATTTTCTGATGTTATTCCACAGGCACTCATAAATGCTAAAGTTTCAGAAATCTTATTTGCCAACTCATCATATTTTACACCTAAAGCATGATCTTTAATAAAATCTAAATTCCAAGAATGAACTTGTTGTAAATCTGCCATTCCACCCCTTGAAAATGCTCTTAAAAGGTTTAATGTTGCGGCACTTTGATTATATGCTTTTAAAAGTTTTTTAGGTTTTGGTAATCTTGATTTTTCATCAAACTTTACAGAATTTACAATATCTCCTCTATATGAAGGTAAATCAATTCCATTTATATTTTCAAAATCAGAACTTCTTGGTTTTGCAAATTGTCCCGCAATTCTTCCTACTTTTACAACTGGGCACCCACCTGAGAAAGTTAGAACAACTGCCATTTGCATCATTACTTTAAATAAATCTTTGATGTTATTTGCATTAAATGCATCAAATGATTCAGCACAATCACCACCTTGAAGTAAAAAAGCCTTCCCTTCAACAACATCTGCTAATTTACTTTTCAAATTTCTTGCTTCACCTGCAAAAATTAAAGGAGGATAGGAAGCTAACTCTTTTTCTACTTTAGTAAGTTTTTCTAAATCATTATAAGTTGGTTGTTGCTTTATTGGAAAGTCTCTCCAAGTAGTTGGGTTCCAGTTATTCATACTCTTTGCCTTTTTTTATTTTAATTATTATACTTTTAACTTTGATAAAAGTTCTTCAAATGATACTTTAAATGCTTCTAATCCATCACTTAATAATGTCTCATAAATCTCATTTGTATCAATACCATGTTTTGTAAGCATTTTGAAAAACTCATCACACTCATCTTCACTAATTATTTTACTAGGTTCAGTGCTACCACTTTGTACATAATCTTCAATAGTAGCCAAAGGAGCAGTATTTACACTGTTTGGATAAAGTAAATTATCCACATAATAAGTAGATGGTAATTCATCACCTTTTACACCAGTACTAGCAAAAAGTGTTCTAATGTTATCATTATGGAATTTGTTTATTTCGTGATAACATTTTACAGCATTTATAATACCTAATTTGGCTTTTTCTATACCTTTTGCCCCAAATCTATTGTCACACAATCTATCAAATCTAGATACAAAAATAGAAATAACAGCTTTTGATTCTGTAATTGATTTTTCCATACCTCTATTTAAAGCATTTGCACAGCTAATAGCTTGTTCTGGTGAAAAGATTAGTGTTGCATTTACATTTATACCTTGTGAAGACAACTCTTCCATAGCTTTGAATCCAGCTTTTGTTGCAGGAACTTTAATCATTACATTATCATATGCAATTGTTTTATAAAGTCTAATTCCCTCTTCAATAGTGCCCTCTGCATCATCACTAAGTGTTGGGTCAACTTCTAGTGAAATAAATCCATCATCACTATCATTTTTATTCATAGGTTCTAATATTTCAGCTGCTCTTTTAATATCAGTCATAGCTACTTCTTCATAAATAGTCTTAGCTGTATTTACTTGTAAAATTCCTAGTTGTTGTTTATAAGCAACAGAGTTTGAAATTGATGATGCAAAAATAGCAGGATTTGATGTAGCACCTTGAATAACTTCATCTTTTACCAAGTCTTGAAACTGATTTTCTAAAAAATCTCTTTCAATAAAATCACACCATAACGAAAAATTTATATCTTCTTTTAAACTCATATTTATTCCTTTTAATAGTCCCTATTAATAGGGACCTTTTCTTTTATGTCTTCTTTTTAGCATAGGAAATAAATTCCTATTAAAAGAATCCTGTGCTTGTACTCTCTTTGAGAAAATGCTTTTTAGATATGCTTCAAGATTTGTGTCAAATCTTTTGTATCAACAATAATATTTGCCTCTTTTTTCAAAATATCTTTTGCACAAAAAGCTACTCTTTTGTCTGCATATGGAAACATCGACACATCATTTGCTCCATCACCTGCTACTAGTGTATTCTCTTTAGAAACTCCTAGCATTGCTTGAACTCTTTGAATCATATCACCTTTAGAAAAGCCAAACATCATATCTCCACCAACAAGTCCAGTTAGAATTCCATTTTTGTGGTGTAAGATGTTTGAAAAGTCTGCATCAAGCCCAAGTTTTTCTTTTGCAGGAGTTGTTCCTATTCTAAAGCCACCTGAAAAACATACAACTTTGTAACCTTTTTCTTTTAGTTTTGCAACTGTTTCCATTGCACCTGGCATAAGTGGTAGATTTTTACAAATATCCACAGCCAAAGAATTTTCCAATCCTTTTAATAAAGCTACTCTTTCAATAAGAGATTCAAAGAAGTCTAGTCTTCCTGACATAGCTTCTTCTGTGATTTTTGCAACTTTTTCTTCAAGACCTAATGGTTTTGCTAAAAAATCAATAGTCTCTCCATCCATCAAAGTTGAATCAAAATCAAATACAGCTAATTTCATCATTTTCCCTATTTATATATCATTGTTCTTATTTTAAAAAGACATATATTACCAAAATTATACTAAAATGATTACTTTACGGTTTCAAAGTAAACATAAGGATAATAATTGAAATTAGCATCTATTGATATAGGATTAAAAAGAATTGGTGTAGCTTTAAGCCTTACAAAGACCATAGTTACCCCACAAACAGCCATATTAAGAAAGAATAGAAATCAAGCGGCAAATGATGTTGATAGCTTTTTAAAAGAGTGGGAAATAGATAAATTAATCGTAGGATTTCCTAGTTCCAGTGATGATATGCAAAAAAGAGTTAAGCACTTTGTAACTCTTCTGAAATTTGAAGGTGAAATTATTTTTCAAGAAGAAAACATGAGTTCCATAGAAGCAGAAGAGCTAATGAAAGGTGATATAAAATATAAAAGAGATGGAAGGGTTGATTCCCTTGCTGCTAAAATTATACTTGAGAGATATTTAGCTAAAAATTAATTATAGGGATTTCCCTATAATTAATCACTCTACCAAGTCACAGTATCATTTGAGCCAATTTTTCCTATAACTACCTCATCTTCCCAAGTTACAAGTCCAGTTTTTATATCTGTTAGTGAGAGTTGAAAATAGTATTCAACTATTTGATCATCTTTGTTTGCTTTTGCTGTTCTTTGTAAGATACTTCCTGATAATGAAAGGCTAGGAGCATAAAGTGTATTTTTTTGGATTGTAGTGCTTTTTTTGAACTCCTCATTATCTCTTAATTTTCTACTATCTTGTGCTAAATCATCTCTTTGAGTTCCAACAGCTGATGTGATTATTGCTTTTCCTGAGTTTAATATTAATATTCTCATTTTTTTAGTTAAGAACTTGACATCAAATCTTTGAGTAGTATCATTTATAATATCACTCATCATAACAACATTTTTTCCACCACCTCTTTTATCTAAAGCACCACTTGATAACAATGATTTAGCCATATCACTAGCTGCTTTTTCAAAATCTTGTCTATCAATTCCCATTGTTACAACTGAAGATTTTGGGGAATTTTCTGGTAAATACTCAGGTTTATGTGTACAACCTGCAAAAAATATTGTTCCTATAAATAGTGTTGAAATTATTAGTTTTTTATTTTTCATTTTATTCCTTAGTTTTGATATTCATAATGGCTACTATCTTTTCTTTGTTCATCATCTCTACTTGTATCTTGCACTCTTATTACAAAATCTTTGATTTGATTTGAAGGGGATACGCCATTAATAGTAAAATCCCTATTCTCTTCCACTGTTGCCATTTTCCATTTAGACAAAATTGTTTTTACAATAAAACCATTTTTATCTATCCAATCTATTTTGTAAGCTACATTTCTATTCATATAAGTTGTGTTTTTAAATCTAGCTTGTACAACCCAAAAGCCATCACTTTTTTGAAAATAGTTTAGTTTCTCAAGTTTTAGCCAAGTATCCAATGTCTTATCAATGACAATATGTGAATCATCACTTAGCTTAGGCTCAACTTTTACTTCTTTTTGTGCACACCCGCTAAGAAGTATAACACTTATTATTGTCATAATTAAATATATCTTTTTCATAAATCTCCTTTAAAATAAAATCTTATGAATTATATTATTTCCTACTGATTGTGATTTTACATAAATTAATGCATTTTTATCATTAGGAATAAAAACTTCCTTTATAATTTTACCTTCATTATTTTTAATTTCAATTGGTTTTCCATCAAGTTTTATCCTTAAACTTTGAAAGTTTTTAGGCAAAGCACTCCAAGACCTGACATCTGTTTTATTTGTCAAAGCTTGATACAAAACTCCTAAAAACCCAGCTAAGGGACTAGTATCATTGAGTTGTTTTTGTGTGATTGTCTTTGTAATTGTATTTGCTATGGCTTCACTTAAAATAGCTGGAAATCTTTTTTTAAATTCTGTTTTTATTACATTATCCATATTACAAACTTCTTTTGTATTTTTTCCAGCGATATCTAAATAAGAATATGAACTATTTCTTTCAACAATCTTTGGCAAAGCAATGCCTGTATATATCACATTTCTTGAAAATATAAACAGTGGAATATCAATTCTTGTCTCATCTTTTATCATTCCTTTACCATTTTCATAAATAATCCAAGCATATTTTTCTTTTGATTCCCTCAAAGATGAATCAAAATATTTATTACTAAGTTCATAATCACTTTTTATTTGTTCATTTGAGGGTTGCATTTCCATAGACTCTTTTAATAAATCCCTTGCCTTTATTGTATCTCCATCTAATAAAAAATATATTCCAGCCATATAAGTTGTGAAGGGATTTATAAAATCAGGATATGCTTTAAAATCATTTAACAAGCTATCATATTGTTTATATACAGTATTTTTGGCTGCTTTATTCTCTTTTTCTAAATTTACTTGTTCTTTTTCTATCTCACTTCTAAAATAATCTTTTGCTCTTCTTTGTCTATCCAAAGCTCTATTAAACTCTATTCTTGCATTTACATTATCATGTAAGCTTACATAATTTAAAGCTTTGTAAGTATTTACCATCACTTTTTCATAGGTGTTTCCCTCATACTCATTTGCATTATTATTTACTAAAATACTTTTTGAAGCTTCTAAGGTATTATCAAAAATTGTATCTTTATCTACTGTTTGTTTATACTTCTCTTCTGCTTCATCAAAAAAGCCATTACTTTTTTTATAAGCAAAACAATTTCTAGCCAATGAGCCACCTTGAATACCCCAAAGTATTGGATCATCATTCTCTTTTATCTTTTCTTCTATTTGAGTGTAATCACAATTTTTTGATTCTAAATTGTTATCAAAATTATTCAAAGAGTCTTCATATCCACTTATAACAGCACATCCATAAAAAGAGAATATAAATATGCTAGTAAAAAAAAGTTTTACAAATCCTCTTTTAGTCATAACTAGTTTTTCTCTAAAGCAACAACTGCTATTGCAAAGCCAGTATCATGGGTAATAGAAAGATGAGCATTTTTTATTGAAAAGTTGTCTAAAACTTTTTGTGAGAAAGTTATAAGAGGAGCATTTTTAACTGTTTTAGAGATAATAATATCATGGAAACCGCACTCCTCTCCTATCCCACAAGCAAGAGCTTTACTTGCAGCCTCTTTTGCAGCCCAAAAGCCAGCTGCTGTTTCTACTTTTTTGACAAGTTTTATTTCATCATCATTTAAATATCTTTGATAAGCTTTATTCCCAAACTTTTCATACATTTTTTCAATTCTTTTTATACTTACTACATCTATACCAATCATTTTTACCCTAAATATTTATTCTTAATTTATTAATTGTATAATTCTATCTTAATTTTGTAAATAGCTTTTTAATAAAAAGTTAACAGTATCAAACTTTTCGTTAGTAATTAGTACTGAAAATAATATAACAAATGCTAAAATACTTTTTTATTTAAAAAACCTAGGAGATAATAGAATTGAAATTATTAATAAACAAGCTTTTGTACTTATTAATTATGCTTTTTATTATTAGTCTAATATCTTTTTTAGCTATACATCTTGCTCCTAATTCATTTTTTGCAAGTGGAGATTTAAACCCAAATATCACAGAAGAGTCAATTCAACACCTAAAGTCTATTTATGGCTTAGATAAACCTCTTTATGTACAATACTTTTCTTGGCTTTTTTCAATACTTCATCTTGATTTTGGTATATCTTTTAGCTCAGGAGAAATGGTAAAAAATGAGATTTTAAATAGAATTCCAATTACCCTTGCTTTAAATATTATTTCAATGATTTTTATATTTATACTATCACTTTATTTAGGTATTAAATCAGCTTTAAATAAATCATCATTTTTTGATAAATTTACTGGTCAACTTTCACTTTTAAGTTTTTCTATGCCTTCATTTTATTTGGCATTACTTGGAGTTTTAGTTTTTGCTGTTAATTTTGAAATTTTGCCAATATCTGGATTGCATAGCGTAAAAGATGATGGAAGTTTTGCTTACTACATAGATTTTGCGAAGCATTTAATTTTACCGATTTTTATAATTGTTTTTGGTGGAATTGGAAGTTTGACTTTATATATTAGATCACTTACAATTGAAATACTAAAAAGTGATTATATCTTTTTTGCAAAAGCTAGAGGACTAAGTAAAAATCAAATTTTAAGATACTATATTTTACCAAATCTATACCCACCTGTTATTACAATACTTGGATTATCACTTCCAGGGATTATTGGTGGTTCTGTTATACTTGAAACAATATTTTCAATAGATGGAATGGGCTTACTATTTTTTCATAGTGCCCTAGCTCATGATTATCCAGTAATTATGGGAATACTAATTATTGGAGCTTTTTTAACGCTTCTTGGAAATATGTTGGCTGATTTAGTTCTACTAAAACTCAATCCAAATTTTGATACAAAATAAAAAAAGTTATTAAAGGAGATTTATTGAAAATAATTAATACTATTGAAGAGTTACAAGCTATTAGAAAAGAGCTAAAGGGAACAATTGGATTTGTTCCAACTATGGGTGCTTTACATGAAGGACATATTTCATTAATCAAAAATGCAAGAATAAATAATGACATTGTAATAGTTTCTATTTTTCTAAATCCAACACAATTCTTACCAAATGAAGATTTGGATAAATATCCCAAAAAAGATGCAGCAGATAAAAGAATCTGTGAACTTTGTAAAGTTGATTATTTATTTATGCCAGAGGTAACTTCTATGTATCAAAGTAATGATGAAGTTTCACTAAAAGCTCCAAAAATAACTGGCTTTATTTTAGAAGGTGAAAAAAGACCTGGACACTTTGATGGTGTCTTACAAGTTGTTTTAAAACTATTTAACTTGGTTCAACCTTCAAATGCATACTTTGGGAAAAAAGATGCTCAACAACTCTCTTTAATCTCTCAAATGGTTAAAAATCTTTTTTTACCTATAAATATAGTTGAATGTGACATTGTAAGAGAAGCAGATGGACTTGCAATGAGTTCTAGAAATATATATTTATCATCTGAAGAGAGAAAAGAAGCATTAGCTATTTCAAAATCTTTAAATATGACAATTATTGCTGTTACAAAAGGTGAAAGAGATGCCCAAACTATAAAAACAAAAATGCAAGAAGTAATGTCAAACTTAGATGTAGAATATATAGCAATAGTAAATAGAAATTTTGAAGAGATTCAAACAATAGAAGTAAAAAATACAATAATACTTATTGCATGTAAAGTTGGAACTACAAGACTTATTGATAATATGTGGATATAAACTCTTTTAAGAGTTTATATCGTACATTTTTTGCTTATTATACATAAAGGACAAAAGTTAGTAAGTCCTGCTAATAAAGGCAGTATTCCTAAGTAAAACCAAGCAATCCCTGTATAAAATCCTACTAATATTAAAATAATACCAATAGCTATTCTAAATTTTCTACAAAAAAGTTTTATTTTATCAAATTTGTTCATTTTTCATTTCCTACAAGATAAGTTTTTCTTATCTTGAATTATACAAATTAAAGATAAAATTGTCAAATTTAATTATAATATTTAATTATAATTAAATATTATAATTTTTCCTATTTTTGATTAATTCAAACTATTATGCTAAAATTCCAAAAAAACTAATAGGTTATATATGAAATTTTCAACACAAAATCCTCAGAAATCACTACACTTAGTAAGCCTTGGCTGTACTAAAAATTTAGTTGATTCTGAAATCATGCTTGGTAAACTAAAAGATTATACAATATCAAATGATGCTAAAAGCTCTGATGTAATTATCGTAAACACATGTGGTTTTATTGATAGTGCAAAAGAGGAAAGTATAAATACAATTCTTGAATTACATGGGCTAAGAAAAAAAGATTCTGTTTTAGTTATGGCTGGATGTTTAAGTGAAAGATACAAAGAAGAGTTGCAAAAAGAGTTACCAGAAATTGATATTTTCACAGGAGTTGGAGATTATGATAAAATCGACACACTTGTAAAAGAAAAAAGAAGTGGTTTTACAGATGAAGTGTTTTTATTAAATGAGACAAACGATAGAGTTATCACTGGTTCAAATTACCATGCTTATATCAAATTATCTGAAGGGTGTAATCAAGTTTGTTCGTTCTGTGCTATTCCTTCATTTAAAGGAAAACTTCACTCTAGGACTTTAGAATCACTTGTTAAAGAGGTTAAGAATCTTGTGTCACAAGGATTTTGTGATTTTTCTTTTGTTTCACAAGATAGTTCATCTTTTTTAAGAGATTTAAATATCAATGATGGATTAGAAAGACTTGTTAATGAAGTTGAAAAAATAGAAGGAATCAAAAGTGCCAGAATTTTATACCTTTATCCCTCTACAACAACTTTATCACTTATCAAAAAAATAGAAGAGTCTACAGTATTTGAAAACTACTTTGATATGCCATTACAACACATAAGCTCTAAGGTGCTTAAAATCATGAAAAGAGGTAAAGGAGTAGAAAAGCTTAAGGAACTTATGAGTGCCATGAGAAACACTCCTAATTCCTTTGTAAGGACTACTTTTATTGCAGGTCATCCAGGTGAAACACAAGAAGACTTTGAAGAGTTATGTTCTTATGTAGAAGAGTATAGTTTTGATAGAGCAAATGTATTTTCATATTCTGATGAAGATGGAACTACTGCATATGAACTAGATGGAAAAGTAGATCAAGAGATTATTGATAAAAGAGCTGAGATTTTGGGTGAAATAATTCAAAGAAAAACGTTAGAATCTTTAGAAAAAGAGATTGGACAAATAGTAGATGTATATATTGATGGAGAAAGTGAAGAACATGAATATTTACTTAGTGCTAGAAAAACAATTTGGGCACCTGAAATTGATGGAGAGATTTATATCAATGACAATGAAACAGGAAAAGAGTTAACAGTAGGAAAATCATACCAAGTAAAAATAAGTGAATTGGCAGGTGATAAATTACTTGGAACAGCAATTAAAGAAATTTAATGATTAAATTTAATATCAATACCACTAAAAATCTTTTAGCATTTTCAGGTGGTATTGATTCTTCTGCGTTATTTTTTTTACTACTAGAACAAAATATTCCTTTTGATATTGCAATTGTAAATTATAATATCAGAGAACAATCAAAAGATGAAGTTACTTATGCAAAAGAATTAGCAGAAAAATATACTAAAAAGTGTTTTTTTAAAGAAGTAGTTTTAAAAAACACTTCTAACTTCGAAAAAGAAGCAAGAGATATAAGATATACTTTTTTTGATGAAATAATCAAAGAATATAATTATGATACTTTACTCACAGCACATCAACTAAATGACAAATTAGAGTGGTTTATGATGCAGCTAAGCAAAGGTGCTGGATTAGTTGAACTAATTGGATTGGAAGAAAAAACAAAAAAAGATAACTACACTATTTATAGACCTCTTCTTGAGTTATCAAAAGAAGAACTTCTAATCTTTTTAGAAGAGAATAATCATAAGTATTTTATTGATGATTCTAATTACGATGAAAAATATAAAAGAAATTACTTTAGAAAAAACTTTGTAAATGAGTTAATAAAAGAATACAAAACCGGTATTAAAAATAGTTTCACATATTTAAAAAATGATATTCAATCTTTAAATATAAATTTTAAGCCAATATATGAAAAAGAATCTTTAGAAATTTTTGAAAATAAAAAAGATGACAATCTAAATATTAAAATAATAGATAAGTCTTTAAAAAAAAGAGGAATACTTTTATCATCAGCACAAAGAGATGAAATAATTAAGCAAAAAGAAATAACAATATCTGACAAAATAAATATTTGTATTTCAACAGAGTATATTTATATCTGCCCAAAAACTAAAAATACAATGGATAAAAAGTTTAAAGAAGTTTGTAGGGTACTTAAAATCCCAAAAAACATTAGAGCATATCTTTTTGAAAAAAGTATTGAACCAAAAGATTTATTTTTTTAAGAATTTTTTCATTGTAGTTATATTTTTCATCTCTTCTAAAATATTTTCTCTATGAGTAAATAAAAAATTAGCATTTTTAAATAGTAATTCTCTTAATTTTAAAAGTTCTTCATGTGATAATTCAAAATCAGTAATATCTGTAGTAGTTAAATAAGTTTCAGTCCAAGACTTTAAGCCCTCAGCCCTTTGCTCCTCATCTAAAGAATCAACATAAGTCAATCTCTTTAGTGCTTCTAAAGACCAGTCTCGTCTTTCCATGCTTCAATTAGACCTTGAGTTACTCTTTTAACTTGGTGTATTAAATTTACATTATCGTTAATACCTGATGTAAAAAGTGTCTCTATTTGATAAAGATATAAACCATCTAAATAATGAGCGATATCTCCCCCATCAAAATCTAATATATTTCTTAGTTCATCAAAAATTGCGATAGATTTGTTAATATAAATAAATTTTTCTTCAACATCTCCATTTTCCATTGCTTCTTCTGCAAAAGATAGATATCTCAATAATCCCTCATAAAGCTTTAGTATTAAAACATAAGGATCATTACTAACTGCATTTTGTTGATTATAAACCTCTATTCCCACAAATCATCTCCATTTATTTATACATAGGAGTATAGTATATTCAAACTTAAATTACTTAGAAGAACTTTGATCAATCATCATTTTCAAACTAGAAAATTGCGACTCAAACTGATTTATGATTACTCCATATGCTGAAAACTGATTTGCAAGCTGAGAATACTTTGAATTTAAACTCTCCGTCTCTTTTGTCAACTGTTCCTCAAGTTCTGTCTTTCTTGATGTCATATTATTTTCATATGTAGTTATAACACCACCCGTAGCATCCATAGAATCAACTATTGTTTTTAATTGTGTACCAAATCCTTCTTTTTCAGCTTTTCCAATAAATAAATCTTTTAGATTATCAAAATCATCACTAACTGCTTTATTAAAATCACTATCCTTTAATGAATAATTACCATTTTTATCAACTTCTAATCCATAGTTAAATAAATTTAAATCATCGTTTGTCCCATAATTACCAAACATCATATTTTTTATTTGAGATTCTATGTCTCTTAATGCTGATCTATCTTGTATTTTTGAATTACCTGAATAAAGTTCATCATTAATTGATTTTGACAAAGTATTAAATTTATCAATAAAACTTTTAAATAATGTTCCAATTTGTGTTTTATCTTTTTCTATAGAAATAGATGAGTCTCCAAGTTTAGAAGCAGAAATCTTCAATCCTCCATCAACAGTTACGACATTTGAAGAAATATCATAATCAACACCATCAATTTTTGCTTTCAGATTTTGTGCAGTTAAAGTGTGGTTATTATTAGTTAAATTTAAGCCTAAATCATCATTTGTGACTTCAAGCGCACTTCCATCACTTTTTTTAATTATCACTTTACCATCGGCATCAATTGATGCATCAAATGAAGCATTATCATTAATTCTTGAAATAAATTGACTATTTGTTTCAGTTCCATTGGTAGTAAAAGTTGTTCCATTTAAAGTTAATGATAAATTAGAAGCTGGAACTGTTCCTGAAGCAATTGTTGAACTTGAAGTAAAATCATTAAGTCCTAAATCAGAACCAGTTTGAGTTATACTTAAAGCATTATCAATACCTGAATCTTCACTTTTTATAACCATTCTATAAGAATTTGTTCCTACTGCTTCTATTGAAGCATTTAATTTTGAACTTAAATTAATCTTATCAGCTACTTCTTGATATGTTTTATTAAAAGTTGAGTATTCAACTCCATTTACGGTTATCATAGAACCTGCTGTAGTTGAAATTATTGCATCTTTATCACTAAATGTTGAAGTTTGATAAACATCTCTTTGGGCAATTTGACTTACACTTACATTTGTTGTTCCTGTATTTAAATTCCCTGCATCAACAGCATCAAATACTACGGAATCACCTGTAGTTGTAGCTGATTTTTGATTAAATGCATTTACACCACCTGCTGCAAATAAGTCAAATGGTTTAATTGCATCAAGTACATCTTGAACTTGCAATTTAATATTTGCAAGTTTTACACCTTCTTCATCCAAATCTTTTTGACTTGTTTCAATAGGTTCAACTGTAGCTTTTCTCTCTGCTGCTTTTAACTTATCAATTAACTCTTGATTTAAAGAAGAGGCTTGTCCTGCTCCTAATCCTAATACACCTTCAGCCATAATTTACTCCTTATCTCTTGATTCCAAGAAGAGTTTGTAACATTTCATCAACAGTTGTTATCATTTTTGCATTTGCTGTATATGCTGATTGAAATTTAATTAAATTAATCATCTCTTCATCGTTGTCAACTTTTGTTATTAAATCATATGAATTATTCATTGATTCAGTAACTGCCTTTTGAGTCTCAACTGTAAAATCACTACTCTCTTTGTCCCTTGATATATTTGTTCTAAGATTTTGCAAATATTCAGTAAATGACATACGTTCAGTATCACTTGATACTTTATCATTTGAGCTATCT
This sequence comes from Arcobacter sp. F2176, assembly GCF_004116465.1. Lineage (NCBI taxonomy): Bacteria > Pseudomonadati > Campylobacterota > Epsilonproteobacteria > Campylobacterales > Arcobacteraceae > Arcobacter > Arcobacter sp. F2176. The sequence continues at coordinate 69,778 of NZ_PDJV01000002.1, read as the reverse complement.
TGACCATAACCTAAAAATGAAATATCCTCTTTCCATTGATGACCTGCTAAATAATCATAATCTTTTTGTTCTAAAGTTCCAACAACTTCTGAATGAAAAGTCATTGTTCTAACACTAGAACCACTAAATAAGTTTATGTCATCTGCGACTTTGATATTATTATCTGTTGCAATTTCACCGCTAATGTATGTACCATCATCATTTTTGATATAACTAGAAGTCATATCAACAAAAGTTTTAGCAAAAGCATCTAATGCATTTTTGTATTCTTGAAATTTATTTTTTCCAGAATCTGTAGTCAAGTTTTCTACTATAGCTTTTAGTTTACCACTTGAAAAAGATATTGGATCACCTTTTGAAGTTATACTTACAGCAGAATTTGCTAAATCACTTCTTTGCTCATTCTTATAAATAGAGTTTGAAACAACACCTTCTTTATTATTTATAACCATAGTTGATGTCATAGTAACAGGTGTTGAACCACTAGGTGCTGCATTATCTGTTATCGAAAAGCTATATGTTTGATTCGTATTAACAGGTGCCAATTCATTCGTATCTGTAGTAAAACTAAAACTCTTAACTCCCGGAGGAATAGTTATTTCTCCTGTTTGTGCATCATAAGTTATCGAATCAGGTGTAAATTTAGGTGACAAGTCAAAATAACTACCTGTATCATCACTAAAAGATACTTTCATTACTTGTGCTGTTGTTGTTGTATTTTTTAATTCAACAGTATGTTTAATACTACTTCCATCAACTGCACTTAAACTTTTTATAGAACTTACTTGTGTTGTTCCACTAGCTTGTGTAGCACCTGTAACTGGATTAACAGTAGGAATTGCACTAACTAATGGGTTTGAATTCGTATTTTCTGTTGAAAGTTCAAAATCTTGCGTTATATCTTTGCCATCATTTACAACATTAAGTACAGAAGTGATATTACTAGTATCTGAGCCATTAGTTTCGGTTAAAGATAAAGTATACTTTTGATTAACTCCAAACAAAGCAGCTGCTTCTTCAGGAGTACTTGTTTCACCTTCAGCTGAGTTAATAGTTATCGTAAAAGAATCAACACCTGCAGGAATTGTAAGTTTTTTTGTAGTTGCATTATATGTAATACTTGAAGGAACAAAAGTTGGTGTAGCTCCTGATGTTGAAGGATTACTAGATAAATCAATATCAAAAACTTCAGGGGCTGTCGTAGTTGCTCCTAAATTTACTGTATGAGTTAAACTTAAACCATCTTGTGCAAATTTACTTTCAATTGAGACTGAACTATTGTTAATCACAGGACTAACGGTAACTGTACCTTGATTTATAGAGTATGGTTCTTCTGTAAAAGTAACTCTACTATCAAATTTACCTTCAATACCAGGAGTTTTTGATTCAACTAATAAGAACTTATCTTGACTATCAATTGTCGATTTATTTCCATTTTTATCGACATCATATGTACCATTATAAGCTTTTACTTTATCTGCTAAATCAGATGTATTAATTTTATGAACTAATGCTCTTACATAGTTAGTTTCATCAACCTTTACAATATCATCAGTTCCATCACCATCAAGGTCAAAAACCATTGTTTCACCATATTCAACACTAACTGAATTTTCATTGTCCAATTCAAAAGTAATTACATCCTCTTCATCAAAAGTATCTGAAGGATTTAAAATACTACTTTTAGTTCCTTCTTGTGTAACATACCTATCAATTTGCGCAGTTTTTTCTTCACCTACTTCTAATTTTGACATTGTAGTATTTGAAATAACTGTTTGATTACCAATTTTCAACTCATAAAAATCAGGATCCCTATCAACAGTTATATTAGCATATGTAGATATTTCTTTTTCTAATAAATCTCTTTTATCAAGTAAGTCATTAGAAGCAAAACCCTGCTCTTTTATTTTTAGATTAATTCTTTGAATTTGTTCGAGTTTTGAGTTTATTTGACCAACATCTTCTGTTAAAGACTTTTTGAAAGTAGCTTCTTGTTCTTCTATTCCATCATAAAGATTATTTAAGTCATCAATTACTTTTTGCCCAGTAATTTGTAATTGATTTTTGTAAACTTCATTATTAGGATTTGCTCTTATACTTTCAATTGTTTGGTAATAAGCATCTAAGTCTGATGATAACCCAGCTGTATCAGTCTCTTTAAATACTGCTTCGATATTTCCTAACATTAAAGACATTTCTGATTGATAATTATCTTTACTATTTTGCTTTATAATATTATCATACAAATATTGACTAGTGATTCTAGATGTATTATCAACTGATACACCTCTTCCCCACTGTCTATTATCACTTTGACTTAATTCACTTGTTTCTACAACTCTTTTTTTATATCCCTCAGTATTTACATTAGCAAGGTTATTCATTGTATTTTCAACAGCTATTTGTGCTGCTCGTAAACCTGATTGGGCTACATTTAACGCATCTAACATTTGTACCTTCCTTTGGGATAATATCCCTAATTATTGCATTACAATTCTTAAAATTAGATTAAATCAGAAGGGCCAAAGCATTTTTAGGAGTTTTGTACCCCATGGCTGATGCATAACATCTTGTTCTTCACCATCTTTTTTATACAAAACTTTTAAATTTGCAACTTGAGATGACTTTATAGAATTATCTGGGCTTATATCATAAGGCCTAATAACCCCCGAAATTATTATCTCTTGCTTCTGTTCATCTATTAACATCTCTTTGGAACCTTTTATATAATAGTTTCCATTTTGATATGTTTCCTCTATTATAACAGAAAGTGTCGTAGAAAAAGATTCATCAGCATTTGCTTTTACTTTTCCTTTAAATGAACTATCACTACTTGAATTAAATTGTACCCCACCAAAACTATTAATTTTATTTGCTACAGATTGTACTGTGGAATTCAAAGGAAGAGTATTTCCAGTAGCAGGAGTAATTAATCCTCCTCCAATTTTCTCAGAACTTGTATTTGTAAGTTCTCTTTTATTACTTGTATTTGAAGTTAAAGATTCATCAATAACTACTTGAATTATATCCCCAACTTGTAAATCTTTTTTATCAGCAAATAAAGAAGGTCCTTTTCGTGAATATAAAGAGCCTTTGTTATATGTAACTTGAGGCTTTGGTTTTAATACTTGAGCCGGAGGTTTATCAAATTTTAATTCTTGTTCAGTTGGAACACAAGAGTTTAAAAAAAATGCACATGCTAAAATTAAAAAATATTTACTTTTCATTATATTTACTCTCAATTATATATTTAATATCTATTGCAATTTTAATATTATTTAAATCGTTTTTAATCAAAGCCAAAGTCCCATACCTTACTTTTAAAGCATCTAAATTTGTATCTGTATCACAAACTAAAAGTATTTTATTTTTCACTATTTTTACATCTTGAATATGTTCTTGTCCAACCAATTCAACTGCTGTTTCTACTTCTTTGTATATTAATTTTTCAACTTCTTTTGAGTCTTCTTTTTTCATATCCTCTACACTTTGTTTAGAAGTTAATTTTCCATTATTTGAAGAGAATTCATCACTCATATGAAAATAATAAGCAGTAAACATAGCAACTAATGCAACTACTGAAATTATTTTCATTACATAATTTTTTGGTCCACTATTTTTTACTGTTACTATCATTTTTATTACTTAATAACAAAAGTTGTAAATAAAACTTCTTTAACACTATTTTTTTGAACATCAGAATTTGTTGCTGTAGCATCATTTAAAACTTTATTTATTTCATCAACTAATTCATCTTTTAGTAAAGCTTTACCACCTACTGTTAAAAGTTCTTCTGAACTTCTAGCACTAATTTGAGAAATAACAACATCTACTATTTCTGCTTTATATGACTCAACTATTGATTCTATTGCAGGATCATTACTTTTAATGGTAAAAGATAGTTTCATAAGTTTTTCTCTACCTTTTGCATTAGTAATATTTAATACTAAATCATTAATAGCAGCTTTATACATCTCTTTAGAATTACTCTCTTCTTTTTTAGCCATCTCTTGCATAGCTTTTTCTTCTTGAGGACTAAAAACACCTTGTGAATACAAGAAGTATCCACCTCCAATAACAGCTAATAACAAAACTACAATTAGTGCAATAAGCACTATCATCAAACCTTTTCCACCAGTACTTTTTGGTTTTTCTTCTACAACTTCTTCAGCCATTATTTCCCTTTCTTACTTTCATCAATTACTGAATAGTTTTGAAGCTTTTCAGTAATCTTCGAAGCATTTTTTACAGTCATTGATTTCATTATTTGAGTGACTTTTGCTTCTTTTAATTTCAAGATTATATCAAAAACATCTTCAATTTTTCCATCATCTATCAATTTGTTAAATATTTCAGCTGCATTTTTTGGTTTCATTGCATTATATATTTTCGAAGTTTTTGTAACAACTTCCCCTTTTATATCTTTTAAAAGTAGTTGATTTCTATCATATATATCTTGAATATTCTTCTTTTCTGATTTTATTTTGGCTAATAAAGTTTCTAGTTCTTGTTTTCTCGTTTTATACTCAGCTTCTTTTATTGTATAAAATTGGTTTAACTCTTTTTTTAACTCAATAATCTCTTTTTTCTCTTTTATAAAACTTCCAGCTGTATCTTCTGCTAATAAATGTGTTCCTAAAATTAAAATTATTATTAAAAATTTATTCAATCTTTGTCCTTGTCATCCTGTAATATATTTACTTTGTATAAACTCACTTGCTTGTTCTTCTTCAGCAAGAAGTAATTTTTTGTATAACTCTTTTTTCTGTTCTTTTAGTAAATAATCGTACTGTTCAGACTCTTTTTGTAATTGTACAATTTCTAAGTTTACTTTTGTCAATTTTGAAAGTAAAAAGTTTTTCTGAGATTCTAATTTCTTAGCTTCTCTTCTGAGTGATTCTTTATGAATTTCCAACACCATAAAATCTGAAATTGCTCCATATCTATCAACACTTGCGGTATTTATATTTCTTTTTAAATCATCAATTTGTTCTTCAAAGAGTGAAATTGAATTTAAAAGCTCAGCTTTAAACATCAATTTTTGATCTGTTTGAGATTTTTTGAGATTAAAAAGTTTTTTAATCATCCATTATTTCCATACATTAAAATCATATTCCATAACTCTTTAGTATATGTACTTACATTATCACCAATCCAAGGCAAAGAGATCAATATAAAAACAGATACTAAAATAACTTTAGGTACAAAAGATAATGCTGCATCAGAGATTTGAGTTACTGCTTGAAATACAGAAATCAACAATCCTATTACCATACTTACAAGTAAAGAAGGCAATGCTAGTAAAAGAATAATTTTTACTGTACTTTGAGCAATACCCATTAAGTCCATGTTCATTCTTTAATCTTTACCGTGATTTCTAAGGCTTTGCTCTCTAATAATTTAGATAAGAACTCTTTTATATCATTAGGATTATCAAGTTTAATACTCATCTCTTTTGCTTTATTTTGGATTTTTTTTGCAACTTTTGGCTTAATCTCTTTTCCACTAAATACATTTAAAATATCATCTTCACTTAGTTCATCTAAAGATGTGATATCTTCCAAATTAATATATTCTTCAATATCTTCTAATGATTTCATAGACTCATTTGGTTGTGTTTGGGTAATTTGATTTTCATTATTTTCAATCATTTGTTCATCTTTATTGATAATTTCATTTTCTTCTTCAATTTCATTGTCATCTTGTGATAATAACTCTTTTAAGTCATCACTTAATTCATAATGTTCATCTAAATCTTCCTCTAAATTTTCACTTTCATAAGCATCATTTACAATGTTTGTAATTGAGTCATGAATTTGTGTCCCCTCATCAGATTCATCATCTAAATTTAAATCTTTCATTTTTTTTAAAATATATTTAGAAATATCACTTATTGAATCAACACTAAAATCTTCAATTCCCTTATTTTTAAGATATTCTTGTTCAATACCATCTTTAGGTTTTAAAAACTTTATTTTTGAATTAATCAAATTTTCTTTTATTATTTTAGCATCATCTATTAAAAAAATATCATCACTATTATCTTCAATTAGTTCTTTTAATGTACTCAAAGATTGAACTTCTTGAATCAATCCTTTTCCTTCTAATTTATAATCAATTAAAGTTCTACTTAATTCACCTTTAATATCTTTTTTAAAGTTTTGATTGCCATAAATATAAATATTCAAAGATATTCCTAATTTATTTTTTCATTTATAATATCTAAAATTTATATAAATTTAGATAAAATAAATCAATATTTATACGAGGTAAACTATTTGAAATTCATTTTTTTATTATTTTTATTTTTTACATCAATTTACGCTCAAACAATAAAAGATATAACAAATATTGTGGGAATTAGAGAAAATCAACTCTTAGGATATGGCCTAGTTGTAGGACTTGCGGGGACTGGTGACAAGTCAACTTTTACTATGCAAAGTTTGCAAAATTTACTTAGAAATTCATACATAAAAATACCAACTTCATCTATTAAATCAAAAAATATAGCAGCTGTTATGGTTACAGCTATGCTTCCACCTTTTGCAAGGCAAGGCGATAAAATAAAAATAAAAATTTCTGCCATTGGGGATGCAAAATCAATCAATAATGGAGAACTTTTATTAACTCAATTAAAAGGTGTAGACGGTAATGTATATGGCCTTGCACAAGGAACAATTATAGCTGATAGGGATAATGAAACTACAGGTATGATTTATGAGGGAGCCATGATTGAAAATGAAGTTCCTTTTACACTAAGAAATGAAAAAGATTTAACACTAAGTTTAATAAAAGCATCTGCTACTGATGCAGATATGATTCAAAGAAAGATAAATGAAAAATTTGGTGATAAAATTGCTTTTGCAGAAGATACAAGAACTGTAACTGTAAAAAAACCAGCTAATATTTCTATGGTTAGATTTATCGCCCAAGTTCAAACTATAAACTTAGATTCATCATTCAAAAAAAGAATTATAATTGATTTAAATAGACAAATGATAATATCAGGAAATGAAGTTCCTATTGGTCCTGTTACCGTTTCAAAAGATAATTTCATTATAAGAATTAAAAAATCAGATTTAAATAACGAACAATGGGATAATATAGAAGTAAATAAAGGAATGAATATTGGTGATGATATAGTAATTGCTGATAAGCCTATTGTTGATTTAGATAATACTATGGTAAATACTAAAGGACAACCTAAAGTTTCTGATTTAGTACGAGCTATGAAAGTTATGAAATTACCAATGAATGATATAATAGATACATTGAAATTAATAAAAGAGTTAGGTGCTCTTGATGCAGAACTTGAGATAAGAGGATAAGAGATGGCAGAATTTTTAAGTCAAGATGAAATAGATGCTCTTTTAGACATAGCCGAACAAGGTGAAGATATTGACAAGACGGCTGATGAACCTATTATATCAAAAGAAAAAAATTATTCTATTTATGACTTTAAAAAACCAAATCGTATCTCAAATGAACAATTTAAAGCATTCTCAACATTACATGATAAAATGCTTAGGGATCTTATTACTGACCTTTCTGCAATGCTTAGAAAAATTGTTGATATAAAACTATATTCAATTGAACAGATGACTTATGGTGAGTTTATTTTGTCAATTCCACAATTAACTTCATTAAATACTTTATCTATCAAACCACTAGATGGAAGAATAGTAATTGAGTGTAATCCTGGAATTTCACATAAGATAATTGCTGAGTTATTAGGTAGTGGGTCTGTTGCATCAGGGGATAATTTAGATAGGGAATTAACTGAAATTGAAGTTGAGATTTTTGATCACTTTTATAAACTAATTGTTTCACATTTGTACAGAGCTTGGGATGAAATTACAACTTTAAATTTTAAAATAGAATCAAGAGATACAAATGCAAATGCCATTCAAATTATTTCAGATCATGAGATTGTTTTACTTGTTGTTTTAGAATTTACAATTGATGAAGAATCTGGATTTTTATCTATTTGTTATCCAATTTCTTACATAGAAACTCTATTAAATAAAATTGTAACAAAAATCTTTGCAGAAGGTAGAAATAAAAAAGCAAGTAGAAAGAAAGACATTACAACTTTAATTTCTGGTGCAAAAATGAATATAGAAGCGATTATGGCTGAAACCGTTTTAAAAACTTCAGAAATATTAGATTTAAAAGAAGGAGATGTAATAGTATTTAACAAAAATTCAACATCTGCTACATCTAAAATTTATATAAACAAAAAAGAGAAATTCTTAGCAATTAGTGGATTATCAAATAATAGAAAAGCTGTTCAAATAAAAGCTAATATTGATCATGAAAAAATGGAAACACTTGAAACCTTAAGAGGAATGAGAGAAGAACGAATTATAAAAGCCAAAGAGACTCAAGATAAGATTGCTCAATTATTATCAGAAAGAGACGATTAAGTCTCTTACTTCAAACTCCAAGCTAGTTTTTGATTATTGTACATAGGCACAACATTTTCACCAAACTCTTCATAGATATTAGGTACAGTAAACTCTTCTTTTACCAATGTAATATCTTTTTTTAAAGCTTTAAAATCATATATCTTTTGAGCATTTAGACTTAAAAAACCATTTAGATTATCTAAACTATCATGTTTCTCAAAAAGTTCAACTAAAACTTGCAAGGCAATAGGAGATGTAAAGACACCAGCTGCACAACCACAAGACTCTTTTTTATGCTTAGGATGAGGAGCAGAATCAGAACCAAACATAACCTTTGGATTACCAGTAATTGCTGCATTTAATAAAGCATCTCTATCTTCATATCTTTTTGCTATTGGTTTACAAAATAGGTGCGGTTGAAGCATTCCCCCTGCTACATCATCTAAAGTTATTATTAAATGATGCAAAGTAATTGTCGCATATAAATTATCATATTTATCCAATAAATCAACAGCATCTTTAGTTGTAATGTGTTCCATAATAATCTTTAATTTAGGAAAGTTTTTTGCCAAACCTTCATATATTGGCATAAACTCTTTTTCTCTATCCATTACAAAACCATTAGTTTCACCATGAACACATAAAGGAATACCCAAATCACTCATAGTCTCTAAAGTAGGTCTTAAACTCTCTGCATCTATAGCTGCTACTCCATTTTCAGAATTTGTAGTAATTCCAGCAGGATATAGTTTTATACCTATTATTTCATCTTTTACTTCTTCCAAGAATTCTCTTGAATATTCTTGGAAAAATAGAGTCATAAAAGGCTCAAAAGTATCACCTTTACATGCTTCAAGTATTCTAGACTTGTAAGATAATAAAGCCTCTTTAGTTGTAATAGGAGGTACAAGGTTTGGCATAACTAAAGCACCTGCAAAAGTTTTTGAAGTAAGAGGACCAACTAATTTTAGCATCTGTTCATCTCTTAAATGAAGATGCATATCTAAAGGTGAATTAAGAGTTATTTCTTTACTCACTAAATTGCTTCCTCATCTTCTTCACCAGTTCTAATTCTTACAATTTTTTCAATTGGAGAAACAAATATTTTACCATCACCAATTTTACCAGTTTTAGAAGCCTCAGTAATTAATTGTATAGTTGAATCAACATCTTTATTTGCAACTATAAGTTCTATTTTAATTTTTGGTAAAAAATCTACAACATATTCAGCACCTCTATATAGTTCTGAATGACCTTGTTGTCTACCATAACCTTTTACATCAGAAACTGTCATACCTGTTATTCCCGCCTCAGTTAATGCATCTTTTACATCTTCTAGCTTAAATGGTTTGATTATTGCTTCAATTTTTTTCAATTTTAATCCTTTTTTTGATTCTCTATTTTAACAAAATAATTTTAAATAAACCTAATCTTTTTAAATCAAGCTTAATTTACTAGCTTTTATACAGACTTAGAAAGCTCGTTTAAACTCTGGGTATGCTTCTAGTCCACACTCATCTACATCTAATCCTTGCATCTCTTCATCTTTTTCTGCTCTTAGTGGCACAAACTTATTAATTACATATAATACGATAAAAGATGAAATAAAAGCAAATACTCCTACAACAACAATACCTTTTAATTGTCCTAAAAGTGTTATATCATTCCCGTTTGAGGCAAAAATACCAACAGCTAAAGTTCCCCAAATACCATTTAATAAGTGAACAGATAATGCTCCAACTGGGTCATCAAGTTTTAATTTATCAAAAAAACTAACTCCAAAGATTACCAAAACTCCACCTATTGCACCTATTAATATTGGAGTATAAATATCATATAAATTTGGGCCTGCTGTAATAGCAACTAAACCACCAAGTGCCCCATTTAATACCATTGTAATATCAAGTCTATGATATCTAAAGTACATATAAATACCTACAAGAATTGCCCCTGAAAGACCAGCTGTATTTGTGTTCATAATAGTCAAAGCAACAGCATCAGCACTCTGTTTAGATGCAATTGAACCAATACTTCCACCATTAAAACCAAACCATCCAATCCATAAAAGAAAAGCGCCTAAAGTTACAAGGGGAATATTAGAAGCTGGTATAACTCTTACTCCTCCTTCTTTAGGATATCTTCCCCTTCTTGCACCAATTATTATTATTGCAGCTAATAGTGCCCAACCACCAGTACTATGAATTACAGTTGAACCAGCTAAATCGTACATATTTAAATCTAATATTGTACTTTTTAACATATCATTTCCCCAAGACCAATTTACAATTATAGGATAAATTAATGCACCCATAACAATTGTAAATAATCCAAGTGGTAAAACTTTTGCTCTTTCACTAACTCCCCCTGACATAATATTGATAACCTTACCAACAAATGCCATTTGAAATAAAAATGCAGCCCATTTACTCATACTATCACTTCCAAAATCACCAAATGCCACAGAATAACCAAGCAATAAAAAAGCCAGTGAAGCCACTGCATAAATCATTGTATTTACCATCAAGACAGCACTCACATTTTTAGTACGCACAAGTCCCGCTTCCAACATAGCAAAACCAGGAACCATAAAAATGATTAAAGTCATTGCAAAAAGAGCAAAAAAGGTGTCAATCACATAAGCAATATTTGCATCCATTATTATCCTTTTAATATTTTAACAAATTATATATTATGTAATTAATTTTTTGTTTATTTAAGTGGGTGTTTTTTATACACAAATTAAAGTGATTATTTTAGATATTGAGTCAAGTGGAAATTTTTTTGTATAATTTATATACAAAACAAAGAAGTGTTAAAGTTAACACTCTTTGTATCTTGCAAAAGTAATTTGTTACTTTACTTTTTTTTAAAAACTAAACTGCTTCGCTACCAGTTTCACCAGTTCTAATTCTTACAACATTTTCAATAGGTGTAACGAAAATTTTACCATCCCCGATTTTACCTGTTTTTGCTGCATCAGAAATAGTTGCGATAGTTTTATCTACATCTTCATCATTTACTATTAATTCAATTTTGATTTTTGCTAAAAAATCAACAATATACTCAGCACCTCTATATAACTCAGAGTGACCTTGTTGTCTACCATAACCTTTAACATCATTTACTGTCATACCAGTAACACCACTCTCAACTAAAGCTTCTTTTACATCTTCAAGTTTAAAAGGCTTGATGATTGCTTCGATTTTTTTCATTCTTTGTTCCTTTTAATATTTTTTCAAAAAATTCATCTTTTCTAAAAAGGTAAGATTTCTTACCTTCTTATAAGCACTTATGCTCTTTTAAACTCAGGGTAAGTTTCAAGTCCAGTTTCATGAATATCTAAACCTTGAACCTCAATCTCTTCACTTACTCTTAATCCAACAATTAGATCTAAAATTTTCCATACTACAAATGAAGCTATGAAAACAAATGCACCAACAATAACGATACCTTTTACTTGAGCCATAATTGTAACTTCTGGATTGAAAATACCTACAGCTAAAGTTCCCCAAATACCAGCAACTAAGTGAACAGATAATGCACCAACTGGATCATCAATTCTTAATTTATCAAACATAGGAACAGCAAATACAACTAAAGCACCACCAACAATACCTTCAATAAATGCAACCATCATACCTAAGTCTGGTCCTGCAGTACAAGATACAAGTCCTGCTAAAGCACCATTTAATACCATAGTTAAATCAACTTTTTTGTAAATAAGTTGAGTTAAAATTGCAGCCATAATAGCTCCTGCACAAGCAGCCATATTTGTATCAGCAACAACTAAAGCAATACCATCAATATCAGCTTTTGAACCTAGTGCTAATTGAGAACCACCATTAAATCCAAACCATCCCATCCATAAAATAAATGTACCAAGAGTAGCTAATGTTAAATTTGAACCAGGAATTGGTCTCACTGTTCCATCTTTACCATATTTACCTTTTCTAGCTCCTAAAATAAGAACACCAGCTAAAGCAGCCCATCCACCAACAGAGTGAACAATAGTAGAACCTGCGAAGTCAGAGAATCCAGCCATAACACCACCTAATTCACTTCCTCCCCAAGACCAATGTCCTTGTATTGGATAAATAACACCACTTAAAACCACTGTAAAGATTAAGAAAGGCCATAATTTCATTCTCTCTGCAATTGAACCTGAAACAACAGATGCAGCAGTAGCAACGAAAACAACTTGGAAGAAGAAATCAGCAGCAGCAGGATATGCAGCATCAGCAGCAGTTACCATACTAATTGTTGAGAAGCTACCCATTATAGATCCACCATCTCCATACATTAAGTTGTATCCAACGAAATAATACATCATGCAAGAAATTGCAAATAAAGCAAGATTCTTTGTTAATACTGTAGCATTATTCTTTGATCTTGTTAAACCAGATTCTAACATAGCAAACCCAGCTGCCATCCACATTACTAGAACTCCCATTACAATAAATAAGAACCCATCAAGAACATATTTTACATCAGCAAAATTTTCCATTTTTTTCCTTTTCGAATTGATATAAGAAAGTATAAAATAAATTATAAACTTTGCCTAGACTTAATCTGTATAATTAGTATACAATTATCGTTTTTTCTACTTTTACTTAAGATGATATAATATAAACAGATTAAACAAGGAAAATATAAATGGAAGAGTTTTTAACAATATATGATGTAAACAAAGACAAAGTAGAAGACTTTATTTTAAATAGTATTCATAATTTAGGAAATATTAAAGATTATGAGAAAAATAATTTTTCTAATTTATTTTCAATTTTTCCATCATTGGAATTAGTTTATACAGTAAATAAAGACACAAAAATACAAAATTCTCCAAACTATTTTAAAAAGAGAATAGACAAAAGTGCTACTAATGAAAGTCGTACTTATATCCTAGATAAATTACATTTTAAAGATAATAATACAGCCTTTTCTTCACCATATATAAGTAGTGCTACAAGAAGTAATTGTATAACTCTTACAATAAAAGAAGATGATATTATTATTTTTTTAGACTTTAAAATAGAGACTTTACTTGAGAGATTAGAATTAATAGAATTAAATAAACCATTTCATACACTTACAAAGATATTCTATGGTATAGCAGGGTTTTCGTTAGCATTACTTGCTTTATTTCTTATTATATATTCACTTGGTACTTTTTTGACAAGCATGGTTTTTCATGGTGATTTTACTCTTGATGCAATTTTTAAACCTATCATTGCACTTACACTTGGAATAGCAATATTTGATTTAGCAAAAACTATATTAGAACAAGAAGTATATTTTAAATCTTATTCGAGAAATTCTAAAGTAGATACAAAAATGATAACTAAATTCTTAATTACTATAATAATTGCATTATCAATTGAAGGACTAATGGTAGTTTTTAAAATCGCAATAGAAAACTACACTCAAATGATAAATGCACTTTATTTGATAACAGGTATATCTTTTATCATCATTGCCTTATCAATTTTCATTTATTTAACTTCAAAAAAATCTAAATAATTGTATACTATATATACAAAATTAAGAGGATAATTATGCAAGAATTTATAGCTTTTTCAGAGATATCTAGAGAAATAAAAAACTCAGCAGAGTTACTGAAGTCTTTAGATATCAATGCGTTAATAACTGGACAAAAAGGTGTAGGGAAAAAAAGTTTAGCTAAATATATTACACAAGATTCAAATATTTATAGTGCGAAAACTCTACAAGATGACATAAGTGATAATGTAATTTCTATTTCTAACTGTACTGTAATAATTGAAAATATTGATGAGATTACAAATATTGATTTATTTATAAATTGGGTTGAAAATAACTCTATTAAAGTTATAGCAACATCAAAAAAAGATGAATTAAATGAAAAACTCTCAGATATATTTTCTATAACAATAAATATTCCACCTTTAGATACAAGAAAAGAGGATATAAAACCATTAGCAAATAAATTTGCTAAAGAAGCAGGTGAGATTTTAGGGATAGAGGAAAAACCTTCTAAATTAATAGTAAATACCCATGAAAATGCCTACAGTTTAAGAAAATCAATATTTTTCTCTTATCTTTTTGAATCAATTGGTGAAAATGAGATTATGATGCTTTTAGAAAACTATATACTTGATAATATGGATGGAGAAAATGGGTATAGAGATTTTGTATATCTATTTGAAGCACCCCTTCTTCGTGCTTCACAAAAGAAATATAAATCTCAAGTACAAATGGCAAAAAATCTAGGATTAAACAGAATAACCCTAAGAAAAAAACTAGAGATGCATAAAGAACTAATATGATTAATGAGATGAATCTAGAAGTTGAAGAACTTATAGAAAAAAATGCTAATGATTTTCAAATATCAAAAGTATTTAAAAAATATATCCAAAGCTATGTAAACTCTATTGATACAAGTATAGATACAAATGGTGGGAAAGATTTTTTTGTTCAACACACAAAAGTTACTGATAAGTTTTTAATCTCACTTTATAAATATATTCTTAGAAAAAATTTTGGTTCATATCAACCAATGAGCACTTCTATTCCTATTTCAATAATCGCTCTAGGCTCTTATGGAAGAGAACAACTTTGTATTTATTCAGATATCGATTTACTACTTTTATATGAAGATGTTAAGGGTTATAATATCAAAGATATAATTCAAGAATTTATTACTTTAGCTTGGGATTGTGGACTAAAGTTAGGTTCTAGGGTTCATGAACTTAATGATGTAGCAGAATCTGTTAAAGAAGATATTACAATCAAAACTGCAATCATAGAATCAAGACTAATTTATGGTTCAAAATATTTATGGTTTGGTTATGAAAATGTATTAAATAGAATAAGAAAAACTAACCAATTAGAATTTATTCTAGAAAAAAAGCAAGAACACAAAGATAGACTTTTAAAATACCCTTTAAAAATGGAACCTAATATAAAAGATGGTTATGGTGGTATGAGAGAAGCAAATATGGTATTTTGGATCGCAAATGTAGTTTTTGGAGTTACAAGACTAAGACATCTTATGGATAAAGAATTTACGGAAGAAGAGTACAAGAAATATAGAATATCTTTAGAGTATATTTTTCAAGTAAGAAATCACTTACATAATATTGCAAAGAAAAAACTTGATACTGTAAATTTTGATATTCTACCAGAGTTAAGTACTAAACTTGGATTTAAACATACGCCAAGAAAGACAAAAGAGACTCAGGCTATGAACAAAATTTTTGAGTCTTTGCATAATATTCACTTCTTCACAAATATTTTAAGCAAAAAATTCACAAGAGAATTAGAATTTAAAAATCAAAATTATGATTTAGTTAGAAAAAATAGATTCAAAAAAAATCTTTATATTTATGAAGGTAAAATATATACTTCATACTTCAATAA
The DNA here is from genome assembly GCF_004116465.1 of Arcobacter sp. F2176. NCBI lineage: Bacteria > Pseudomonadati > Campylobacterota > Epsilonproteobacteria > Campylobacterales > Arcobacteraceae > Arcobacter > Arcobacter sp. F2176. The sequence continues at coordinate 53,975 of NZ_PDJV01000002.1, read as the reverse complement.
ACCAAAAACACTAACTGCCTTTCTCAAAGAGCTCATATCTTTACCAATAAGTGTAGAAAGATTTGACCAATCATATGTTTATTATGCAAGTAAAACTATCTTGCCACAAAAACAAACAAAAGAGCATAAACTATTATTAAGAAGATTATTATTTAAAGAATCTTTATATCCAATAATAAAACTTCTTTACAATGCAAGAATATTTGAATCAATATTCCCTATTACTAAAAAGATAATAAATCAACCACAATTTGATGGATACCATGAACTTCCAGTTGATGTACATTCTATAAAAACATTAAAACACTTAAGTGATATAAAAGATGAATTTGTAAAAGAGTTATATGAAAATTTTGATAAAACAGAACAATCATTAGTCAAAATTGCAACATTTTTTCATGATGTAGGAAAAGGAAGACTTACGGATCATCATATTGCAGGTGAAAAACTATTTAGAAATATGGCAAAAGGACTTAGTTTTAAGGCTGAACATACACAAGTTATAGCAAAACTAATAAGATATCACAATATGATGAGTAAAGTTGCTACAAGTGAAGATATATATTCTGAAAAAATTATTAGAAATTTTTCAGGATTAGTTCAAAATAAAAAATTTTTAGATATGTTATTTGTTTTAACTTATGGGGATATTTCTGCTGTTGGCAAAAATATTTATAAAAGTTCAACTTCAACCCTATTAAGAGAATTATACCATCAAACATTATATGCCTTTGAAAATACTACTCTTTTAACTGAAAGTTCAAGAAGAATTGCAAAAATAAATAGTATCAAAAAACTAAAACAATATAATGACTTACCTCAAATACTAAAGAAAAAAATAACATATATTGCCTCAAACCAAATCTTCTTACAACTTAAGGCTGCTGATATATTAGACTTAGTATTAAAAGCAAAAGAAGTAGAAACTTATACTTATAAGATATTAAATGACAAAGCCCTAACAATAAGAATAATAAGAAAGATTCCTTTGAACTTAGGATATCTACTTGGTAAATTAGAATTTTTAGATATTTCAGTTATGAATATTTTTAAATTATTTGATGATAAAAAATGTTTTGAAATCCAATTTACAGAAAAAGTTGAAGATGGTGATTTATTACATATTGAAGAAATAATAAATGCTTCTTTTGATATGAGCAAAAAATTAAATCTAAAACAACCTATTATTCTAAAAAATGAAGTTGAAGTAAATTGTAATCATACTTCATATCTTGCAAGTATGAGAATCCATGCTATAAATCAAAAAGGATTATTAGCATATATTACTAAAATTTTCGATGACTTTGGAGTAGAAATAGAAAGTGCAAAACTTTCATTAAATAAAAAAAGAGTAAGAGATTTATTTTTAATTGAGAAAAATGGTAATTTTAGTGTTAATTCAGAAAAAATTGTAGAAATGATTTGTAGTAACGACTAAATGTCGCTACTACTAAAATGTTTATTAAGTATCTCCAAAAACTCTTTTGGATTTTTATATCCAACTATTTTTGAAGCATTTATCTCATTATTGTCTTTGTCCCAAAAAATTATTCCAGGAGGGCCAATGATGTTAAATCTTTTTTGTAACTCTTTGTCATCTTGGTTATTAGCTGTAACATCAGCTTGTAAAAGTGTAAAGCCTTTTAATTTTTCTATTACTCTGTCATCTTTAAAAGTAATGTTTTCAAACTCTTTACAAGCCACGCACCAATCAGCATAAAAATCTAACATAACTGGTTTATCTGATTTTTTTATCTCAGCTTCTAACTCTGTTAAGTTTTTAATTCTTTTAAATGTAATTCCAGCCTCACTTGTAGAAACAACTTTACTTGAAGTGAATTTTTCCAAAGGATTTAACACATTTGTTGCTCCACTTACAGCACCAACGAAAGTCAAAACTCCATATATCAAAATAACTAAAGTAATAAGTCTCATTAAAATATGTTCATACAGTTTTAAATAAAGTGTCGTTCCTAAAAACAGTAGTGACCATAAATACATAACAATAATTGGTTCAAGTACTCTATCTAACATCCAAATAGCAATAGCTAACATTACTATTCCAAAGATTCTTGTAATATTTTCCATCCAGCCACCAGGTTTTGGCATAAACTTTCCAGCTCCAAGTCCAATTAAAAGAAGTGGTACTCCCATTCCTAAACTTAGTACAAATAAAGCAGCACCACCTAAAAAGGCATTTCCAGTTTGTCCAATATAAACTAAAGCACCAGCAAGTGGTGGAGCAACACAAGGACCTACAATAAGAGCTGATAAAAATCCCATTATTGCTATTCCAAAGATTCCTTGTTTCTCTTTTCCTTCTGTTGTTTTATTTATCTTATTTTGAACACTTTGTGGCAGTTCTAATTTATAATATCCAAACATTGAAAATGCTAAAGCTACAAAAATAGCTGCAAAAGCACTTAAAACATAAGGATTTTGGAGTGCAACTTGTAAGTTTGCCCCAAAAAGTCCTGCAATTATTCCAGCAATCGTATAAGCTAAAGACATAGAAATTACATAAACCAATGATAAAAAGAAGCCTCTTTTCATACTTAATTGTTCATTTTGTCCAGCTTTTACAATAATAGAAGACAAAATAGGAATCATAGGGAAAACACAAGGTGTCAAAGATAATAAAAGCCCAAATCCAAAAAATGTAAGCAAAATAATAAAGAAATTACCATCTTTTAAACTATTTGCAATAGTATCTGTTTCATTTAAATCATTACTACTTTTTGTAGAACTAGTTGAATTAGTAGTACTTTGGGTTACAAAATCATCTGGTATTTTCACGAGAGTTGTTTTACTCATAGGTGCATAACAAAGTCCAGCTTTTGAACAACCTTGAAAATTTAATTCAATTTCATACTCTTTTGCATCAACTTTAGATTTTAATAGGGAAAATGGAACCTCAATATTTAAATTATACAAATAAATTATATACTCTTCATAAGGCATTGATTTTGGCAAAACTAATTCTTTTGTTATATCAATTTCTTGAGGTTTTTTGATTTTTACACTTACTTTATCAGCATATAAATAAATATCTTTTCCTAAATCAAGATTTATGATTAAACTACTGTTTTTAGTTTCAAAACTCTCTTTAAATGCTTCTTTTGGAGATAAAAAATCTTGTTCAAGTCCAAAAAGAAAAATAAAACTTAAAAATAAAAGAACTAATTTTTTCATTTTTTATCCTATTATTTTAATAAATAGTTATTAACATTGTTATTTATATCGCTAACACTTTGTATACCAATGATAGATTTAATTATCTTTCCATCTTTGATGTATAAAACAGTAGGAATACTTTCAACTCCATATTTACTTACAAGCTCTCTTTGATCATCAATATCTACTTTATAAATAGTTACTTCATCAGGTTTAGTATCATTATATTCATTTAAATTTTTCCCAATTATTTTACAAGGTGGACACCAAGACGCATAAAAGTCCACAATGACTTTCTTACCCTTTATCTTTTCTGCCATATTATCTACTGTTAAATGTTCATATGCAAATAAACTAGTAACAAATAGAGATAATACAATTATAAATTTTTTCATATAAATTCCTTTTGCAACATTATAGTTAAAAAGTGTGTAAATATTGTTTAGTCAATTAACTTTAATTCTATACTTTATTATAAGAATTCTTTATGTAAGATTGGGAAATTTTATTAGGATTTATGATGAATAATACTTTAAAAAATGTCCTTCCTAAGGACATAGAACCGTTTATAAATAAAAATACACCCATAATAGATATTAGAAGAGAAGATGAATTTAAAGCAACTGGAATAATAAAAGGCGCATATAAATTAACTTTTTTTAATGAATATGGACAACATGATTTAGATACTTGGCTAAAAGAGTTTAAAAAGATTGTGAAAAATAAAAGTGAAAACTTTATTTTAGTATGTGCCCATGCAAATAGAACTAGAGTTGTTGGTGATTTTTTAGCAAACAAATTATCTTATGAAAATGCTTATCATCTTGAAGGTGGTATGGCTTTATGGATAGAACAAGGGAAAGAAGTAGTTTTTTAAAAAAAGCCAAAGATTTTGGCTTCTTTTATTATTTTTTAGCTTTTTGTAAAACTTCGATTACTTCTTCTAAGTTTGCATAAGGAATATGAGATTTCCACTCAACATTTTCACCATTTAGTGAAATACCAATACTAACAACATCATCAGTACCTTTTCCGTAAGGCTCAGTAATATTAGAGATAAATATCTTACCTTTTTTTGTTCCTGCTAATTGAATTTCAGCCAATTCTGTAGTTGTAGACATATCTTTTCCTTTTATTTGATTTATAACATTTTACAAAAATAAACTTTTATAATGTTAAACTTAGTTATTATAACTTAGTTTTTTATTTTTTACTAATAACTGAACCAAATAGGATTTTTTGATTTGTTAAATTTTTTAGTTTGATACTATCTTTTTCCCAAATCATTACTACTGTTGAGCCCATTTTAAAGTAACCTAAACATTCACCTTTTTTAATATTTAAATCTTCATATTCATAAACTTTTATCTCTTTTGCATCAACATTAGTTTCAACTGCACTTTCAAATTCAAATACCATTTGTCCCACATTTAAAGCCCCAACAAATACCATATAAAAAAGTTTCTTGTTTTTATCAATACATTCTAAAATAACTCTTTCATTTTGACAAAATAGATCTATCTCTTTATTTAGATATTTTAAATTTACTGGATAGAGTTTCCCAGGAACATGAATAAGTTTAGTTACACTAAAATCACATGGGGCATGGTATCTATGATAATCTTTTGGAGAAAGATAAAAGTTCATAAAACTTCCATCAATAACTTTTTCTAAATTATCTTTTTTTATATGATATGTTAATAACTCTTCAACATTATATTCCATACCTTTTATTTGTAATAAAGTATCTTTTTTCAAAGCTCCACACTCTGTTATTAAAGAATCAGTTGGTGAAATAACTAAATCATCATCCAACTCTATTTCCCTTTGAATTGCTAATTCTCTTGTAAATAAATCATTTAAAGACTTATAATATTTAGGGTTTCTAAACTCACTCATATCTAAATGGAAACTTTTCACATAAAGACTATTTATGGTACTTTGAATAAAAGAGGGAAACTCTTTTTTTGCAAACTTACCAAAATACTGTGAAATCAAATTTGTAATATGCATTTTAATCCTTATAAAAAATGTATTCTACCTAATTATCACTTGATTTTTAAAATTACTATTTAACTTAAGTTCCTAAGAATAAAAAAATATTAATTTGATAATCTTCCATTATTAATATAAAAGGATAATAATATGCATACTATACAAGTTGAACATGTTTGTGGTTGTTTTAAAAGAAGTGATTTAGAAAACAATTTACAATTAGAGAATAAAGATGATGCTTTAACAAAAGCTATGGAAATGACAACAACTATGAATGAAGATTTCTGTGGTAAACACGATTTTCAATTAGTTGAAGATAACAATAATTTTGTAATTTCTTTCAAGCAAGAAGCTCCAACAAATACTACAAGCGGATGCTGTGGTGGTGGATGTGGTTCACACTAAAGGCTTTAACCTTTAGTTGGGAACTAAAATATATAGTTCCCCCGCTTCCTTCATCCTACCAGCATATTTCTCAGCATCTTTTGCAAAACCCCAAAAAAAGTCAGCTCTAATATCACCTTTTATCGCTCCACCTGTATCTGCTGCTACCATTAATTGATTTATCTCTTTATTTGTAACTGGATTCTTTGTATTTATAAATACAGGCATTCCTAAAGGAATATATCTTGTATCAACTGCTAAATTCCTTTGGGGAACTAATTCTACCCCTAAACTTCCCGTTGCTCCTTGAGATCTTTTTTCAAAAAAGATATAACTAGGATTTTTATTCATAACTTCATTTATTTTATCAGGGTTATCATAAAACCATTTTTTCATGCCTTGAACTGAAGCACTATAATCACTTTTCCCACCAATATAACCCTTACTTATCATATATTTCCCAATAGAGGTATATTGTTGTCCATTTTGATTTGCATAACCTATATTAATCAAATCACCATTTGGCAATTCTACTTTTCCAGAACCTTGTATATGTAAAAAATATAGTTCTATATTGTTATCAACATATAATAATACATCTTGATTTTTATTTTTACTTATATTTTTTCTAGCTTCATAAGGAATAAGTCTATTCCCTTCTATTTTACCCCTTAAAGTATATTTTTTAAGTTGGGGATAAACACTTTTTAAATCCACAGTTATCAAATCATCTGGTACTTTATAAATGGGATATTTGTACTTATTCGTTTTTGTAAAACTTCCATGTAACAAAGGTTCATAGTAACCCGTAATTGTTCCTTTATCAGTTCCATTTTTATTATACAATTTATATGGAGTAAAGTTTTTTTGAAAAAATGCTTTTGGATTAGTTGTATCATTTGCTTTCAAACAAACCTCTTCAAAAGTCTCTTTTCTAGAACTTTTTGTACAAGCTTTTTTAAAAACATCTAAGGCCAAAGATAAATCATCTTTATCAAAATCTTTTATTTCAGAAAAAGAGACCTTTTCCAAGTTTGCTTTTGAATTATCAATTTTTTCAAATTTTGGAGCACATCCTGAAAAAATGGCGATTAAAATAGTAATAAATATAAGGTTTTTCATAAGTTTTAACTCCTGTCATGGGATTTTAGCACTTTTTAGTTAATAGTAATTTAATTAAAATATTTAGTTGATTGAGTGAACTTCTTTTAAACCACAAGATTTACAAACATACTCAATCTCTTTTACCCCAGAGCATCCGTGATCTTTTAATAATCTTGTTGTGATAATTTCATATTTAAACTTTGTATTTGTTTTAGTATCAAAAAACTCTTTAGTTTTTTGGTGACAAGAAGGACATTCTCCTTTATTTAATTTATCTAATCTTGAAGTCTTAGTTTTTAAGTAAAGTAAAATAGAGAAAGATACTATTAAAAATAGTAAAAAAAGGAAAAGAATAGTTTGCATGAAGCAGAGATTTACTCTACTTCAGCATCGATAACATCATCGTCATCTTTTTTAGCTTTTGCATCTGGTTTTGCTCCAGCTTGATCACCTTCTTTTTTATACATTGCTTCTGCTAATTTATGAGAAACTTCAGTTAAAGCTTTAACTTTTTCTTCAATTTGCTCTTTTGTTGCATTTTCATCTTTTAATATTTCTTCTAATGCAGCTGCTGCGTCAACAATTTTTTTGCTCTCTTCTTCAGAAACGGCATCACCATTTTCTTCTAAAGTTTTTCTTGTACTATGTAATAGAGCATCAGCTTGATTTCTGATTTCAATTACTTCTTTTTTCTTAGCATCAGTCTCTTTATTTGCTTCTGCTTCTTGTACCATTTTTTCGATTTCTTCATCAGATAATCCAGATGAACCAGAAATAGTAATTTTGTTTTCTTTACCAGTTCCTTTATCTTTAGCACTTACATTTAAAACACCATTTGCATCAATATCAAATGTTACTTCAATTTGAGGTACACCTCTTGGAGCTGCTGGGATGTCAGATAATTCAAACATACCTAAAGATTTGTTATCTCTTGCAAATTCTCTCTCACCTTGTCCTACATGAATAGAAACAGCAGGTTGATTATCATCAGCTGTTGAGAACACTTGAGATTTTTTAACAGGAATTGTTGTACCTTTTTCAATAAGTTTAGTCATAACTCCACCTAAAGTTTCAATTCCAAGTGATAAAGGAGTAACATCTAGTAATAATACATCTTTAACATCACCTTTTAATACACCAGCTTGAACAGCAGCACCAGCAGCAACTACTTCATCAGGGTTAACACCTTTATTTAAATCTTTTCCAAAGAATTCTTTAACAACTGAATTTGCTTTTGGTAATCTTGTAGATCCACCAACCATGATGATTTCTTGGATTTCACCTTTTTCTAAACCAGCATCTTTAAGAGCAGTTTTAATATGGTCTAGAGTTTCTTTGATTAAATCTTCAGTCATAGACTCAAATTTTGCTCTTGTTAATGATTTAACTAAGTGAACTGGTCCTGCATTTCCCATAGAGATAAATGGTAAGTTGATTTCTGTTGATTCAGCAGATGAAAGCTCTTTTTTAGCATTTTCAGCTGCATCTTTTAATCTTTGTAATGCCATTTTATCAGTTTTGATATCAAACCCATTTTCGTCTTTGAACTCTTTTGCTAACCAATCAATAATTCTATTATCGAAGTCATCTCCACCTAAGAATGCATTACCATCAGTTGAAAGTACTTCAAATGTACCATCACCGATTTCTAATACAGTAACATCAAATGTACCACCACCTAAATCGTATACAAGAACTTTTTCTTCACCTTTTTTGTCTAAACCATAAGCTAATGATGCAGCTGTTGGCTCATTGATAATTCTAAGAACATTTAGTCCTGCGATTGTTCCAGCTTCTTGAGTTGCTTTTCTCTGTGCATCATTGAAGTATGCAGGTACAGTAATAACTGCATCAGTTACAGCTTGTCCTAAATACTCTTCAGCATCAGCTTTTAATTTACCAAGAATTTTAGCTGAGATTTCTTGTGGAGTATAAACTTTTCCACCAATTTCAACAGCAGCAGCTCCACTTCTATTTACAATTTTATATCCAACTTTTTCTTGTGCTTCTTTAGCATTTTCTTCATCCATCATAAGACCCATAATTCTTTTAATAGAATAAATAGTTTTTTCTGGATTTGTAATCGCTTGTCTTTTTGCTGGATCACCAACTAAAACTTCACCTTTATCTGTAAATGCAACAATTGATGGAGTTGTATTTTTCCCTTCTTTGTTAGAGATAATTTTTGCTTCACCATTTTCATAAACTGCCATACAAGAGTTTGTAGTTCCTAAATCTATTCCAATAACTTTTCCCATTTTATATCCTTATCATTTTTTATTATTAAATTTTAAATTCAATTAATAGTTTTCTGACATTGCGGTCAATGATGCTTTGCATCAAATGAAAAATGAATAGTGAAAAATTAAAAATTTTCTCACTAACACTTCTCTTATTCTAGTTTGCTATACTTACCATTGCTGGTCTTAGCAATCTTTCTTTCAACATATAACCTTTTTGCATAACTTGCACAATTTCACCTGTTTGTTTATCTTCACTATCCACTTGCATAATTGCATTGTGAAAGTTTGGATCAAACTCTCCATCTGTTTCTACAACTGTAATATTATGTTTTTCAAAAGCTGTATAGAAGTTTTTAATTGTAAGTTCTACACCCTCTTTTAGTTTTGCAAGTAAATCTTCAGTACTAAGATTTGTTGCTGCTTCTTCAGCTGCTAATGCCATTTCTAATGTATCAATTGGAGATAATAAATCTTTTGCAAATTTTTCACTTGCATAATCAATTGCTTGATATTTTTCTTTTTCCAATCTTTTTTTGATATTTTCAAAATCCGCATGAACTCTTAAATATTTTTCTTCTGTCTCTTTTAACTTAGCTTCAAGTTCAGCAATTTTGTCTTCTGTTGTTGCTTCTTTTACTTCTTCCGTTGTATCTTTTTCATTACAACATGAAGATTCATCTTTACAACACTCTTCTTTTGTCTCAACTTCTTGTATTATTTCTTCATTATTTGTATTTTCTGTATCTTTACTCAAAATAACTCTCCTAATTCATACTTATTTTATTATAAAAGAATTCATAATCTTTTGATAGTTCTCCAACCACCAAAAGTTTAGATTCTTTGCTGTTAATTATACAATCATGACAAATACCGATGTACCCTTCTGGGACTATTGTGTCAAAATATATAGCATTTTCAATGCTCTCAAAAATAGTTCCTTTTAGAAACTTTTCAATAGTATCTTCATCATAATTAAATCTTAATACCAATGAAAAAAATTCTTTAGTATTAAAAATTCTAAAGTCTCTATTTTTTAAAAATTGGTTTACTGATTCATATACTTCGAAAGCGCCAACTTGCTTAGAAATATTTACAATATGAATCAAGTCTAAACCTATCATATCACTTAAAAATCTATAAAGAGCATCTGTAAACTTTACTGTTACATTAAAAGTTGAAAACTCTAAAATCATATATCGATTTTCTACATTAAGTATATTTTTTAAAACATCGCTAGTTTGTTCTAAGACAAATGCTGTCAATCCAACTTGAGAAGAATAATAATCAACTGCTTTTTCATCTACGAAATTGAGTTTAAAGTTTAACTTTGAACTCCAATATTGTCGTAATGCTTCAGTTGTAGGAGTTCTTCCACTACTTACATGTTCTTGAGCCAAATAGCCCTCATCACCTAACTTTTTAAAGTATCCCCTAATAGTTGCTGGTGAATATGTGATATCATACATACTTTTAAGCTGTGAAGAACCTATAGGTTCTAGATGCTCAATATATGCTTTGATAATAGATTGTAGTAAAAACTCTTTTTTGTCAATCATTTTCAACCAATTTTGTTTATTTAGCACTCATAATCTTAAACTGCTAAATAATTATACTCAATTGAGTGTTTATTTGTCAAGTATTTTTTAGCAATTAATAAATAAAAGTGCTAATTTGTTGTTTAAGCCTGAATTTGTGGGATTTATGCAAACTTAATTTTAAGTAAATTTGGAATAAATTTATATATCAAAAATAAATTTTTGCTCTCTTGAAGACTTAGCAGTCTTCGCTTCTCTTACTTTTTGGTCTCGAAAAAGTAAGCAAAAAAGACTGCCGAATTGATGAAGGCAAAGCTCCCTTTCAGCTATATATTTATTTTCTGCCCTGCAAAACTCACTAAAGAGTGCATTTAGCACTCTTCTTTACGCTCAAACAGTTTCGGGCTTTACCGAAAATAAACATCTAACTTCCAGCTTCATCAAAGGCAGAAAAAATCCCTACAGTTCAAACTATCATTTGTAAATTTAGAAAAGAGAAGTTAGAAGTCTAAACAAATCAAAAATGCAAATGTCCTTATCCCACCTTTTATTCCAACATTTGCAAAAGCCGAATGTTTATTTCTCTTTTCGGAAAAGAGTTACAACTGTTTGAGTAAATAAATGTGCTAAATGCACATTTATTTATGAGTTTTGTAACTTAGAAAAGATAAATAATAAATGAGGGAACCTAAAGGGCTTTGAAACCGTTGGTGGTTTTGCTTACTTTGTCCACACAAAGTAAGAGAAGCGAAGAGGTTTACCTCTTCAAGAGAAAATATTATATTAAATCCAACTCTTCACTAATATCTTTTATCAACTTTGAAAGAGGTCGTTTGTTTATATCTTTATCTTCTATATATCCACCAGTTATATGCCGTAAAACATCCTCACGATTTTTAAATAAAGTTCCCTCATATTTTTGAAAAAGTTCATCAATATAACTTTCATTATAAACTTGTGCTTTTTGGATGAGTTCTAGAACTATATCTTTGTGCTCTTGGTATAAAGTTTCTAATCTAAATGTATTTATTGTATTTTGTGTTGCAATATCATTAGTATCTAAAGGTTTTAGAGTTAATGATATTCTCTCTTTGGATAACAAATCAAATTTTTTATTTTCATAATTTACATTATTAAAAAATTTCGTAAATTTTGCTTTTCCGTTAAAACTATCTTCATATGGGTGAAGATGTTTTCTATTGTAAAAATTCTTTGTATGTTTAAATTTACTATTACAAATATGACAACAAGGTATGAAATTAAAGATACTTACAGATAAAAAAGGATAAGTATTTTTATCATAATAATGATCTAAAGAAGCAATTATTCGTGGTTCTCCTTTTATTTTATCCTCAAATTTAAATATATATTCTCTATTGCAAAAAGGGCAAACTTTTATATTTAAATCTTCTATAAATTCAACCGCCCACTTATTTCTAAAAACTTCATATAAATCTTTTAATTGAGTAATATCTTTTGTAAAATCTTTAGGAGCTATTTTTATCAATTCTCTTACTTCATTAGGTTTTGCCGTAACTATTTGTTCTAAATCTTTATCAAAAATCATTAATAAATCGTAATTAATATTTTCTAGAGAATACTTAGTATCTTTTTGATTTATATAATTTTCTATATATTTATAATATTTCGAACTATCTATTTTAGAAGTATCAATTTTAATCATTTCTGATTTTTCCTTATCATTTCTAAACGATGTTCAAGCAATCTCATTTGTTCTTCAATTTCATCAATTTTGTCTAATTTTGATAATCTTTTACTATCTAATTTTCTTTGCAATTCTCTTTTAATTATTGGCTCACCAATAATTGAGATAATGTTTTCACAATAACTAATCTCATCATCACTTAATTTTGTTTGATTTAAATATTTGATTGCTATATCAATTTTATCTTTTGCAAATTCACCCATAAGTCCATCTTTCATAAAAAATCCATGAGAAAGTAAAGTATGAATATTTGCTCCAAAAGTTTGTTGATTATCTTCAAACGGATAAACTTGTTTTCCTTTTTCTAAAAATATTATATTCTTTTTTGGTAAATCTGACAAAATAAATGGAGAATGAGATGTGATGAGTACATGGAATTGAATATCTTTTGTTGTATAATTCTTTAAAAAAGTTACAACCTCATTTATATATTTTTTTTGCCATTGTGGATGTAAAGTAGTTTCAGGTTCATCAAAAATTAATAAAAAAGTTTTATTTTCTCGATTATAAAATATCTCTTTATTTAAAAATAAGAATTCACTGAAAAAAGATTTTTCTCCACTACTTAAAGACGAAAAAGTTTTTTGTTCATCTATAAAGTCATACTCTAAAAATCCTATTTTATTTAAATAAAGAAATATTTCAAAATTATTATCTTTTAAGAATTCAATTCTTTTTAATTCTCGAAATATAAAATCTTTTGAAAAAAGCAAGCTAGGATTATTTACGATAAACTTCTCCAAAAACTTAAAAATATCATCATCTCCTTTTAATATAAAGGATTCATCATAAATATTAAAGTTTAATATTTTATCTTTATCGTTTAAAAAATCAATCATTTCGCTTTCAACATCAATCCCCTTATTTTGAGATGAAATCAAATCGTTAGATTTTAAATAAATTTTATATATTTCTTTATAATTATATAAATTATTATAAATTCGTATTTCTCTTATTTTTTTAGATTCAATGAAATCTTTATGTAATTGATTAAATTTAATTCTTATTTTTTTGGGATTAAAGAATGTATTTTTAATATTACTTTTACTAAATAACAAAGTTCTTAGAATCTCTTTATGAAAATTATTTATATTTATTGTAGAGTTTTTTTTGTCTAATTTAAAATATTTTGAATATAAATTTTTATTATCTAAAAATAAAGGAGATAATGCACCATTTAAAGGAACTTCCATAAAAAAATTTCTGTTCAAAAATATTATTTCATTATGTTCTTCTTTTTCTTTTAATTCATAATTTGTTTTATTAATAATTTGTTTTAATGGAAAATCAGAATAAAGAATATTATTCGAAAAATAAATGTTATATTGACAACTAGTAAACACAAAATCAATACATTTAATAAGATTACTCTTCCCACTCCCATTCTCCCCAACAATAGCAGTAATATTTATGTTCTCAGGGAAAATACTCACATAATCTTCATTTTTATCAATAATTAATTCGCAATTATCTTTTAATTTTCCTTTCTCATCATACTCATCTTTTAACTCACACTTAAACCTAGGAGAAAAATTAAACCCCTGCTTCTTTATATTCTTATAATCCTCAACCCACAAATAAACCAATTCCATAATAACTCTTTAAATAAAATATTTATAAGTATGTTACAAGAATATTATTTAAAAATTAGCATTTCGACACTTTAAATAAAATACAAAAAAGCCATATTTTTAGTAAGTTCAAGGAAGAGGAATCAATTTGGGAAGGAACATACAAGCAGTATGTGACTGAGTAAATTTATTGTTCTGACGCAGAAATTTGTAAAAAGATGGCTTTTTTATTCTATGTCGATGTCCCAGATGACTGACACTCCATACTCTTGACTTAGCATTATATACTTCTGATAAGTAACCTTCTCTTTATACTTCTTAGAATGAAAAGTAACAACAACATCTTCTCCTAAAAGTAAAGCTCTCACTTCTCTTTGTTTCAAATACTTCCCATACTTCCTCAAAGAATTTTGCCATATCTTAAAATCACAAGTTGCCTCAGGGGTGAGTTCGAAGAGTTCTCCATCTTCGCTGTACCATTTGGCATTAGAACAAGCATAAAGCTCTATTTTTTTGCCATTAACCTCTTTTTTTCTTACTTCTATTTGTCCATCTTTACAATAAGGACATTTTCCTAAAATCAATTATACGCCTTAAATATTTTTCTATTTGAATATACAAAAATAAAGATTACAAAAAGTAAAAACATACATAAGTATATAGTTTTATCCCAACCATAAAGAGAATAAAACATTGGAGGGATAATTGAACCAACTGTTCCACCTATGTAATAGAAACTTAGGTACATACCTGAGGTTAATGATTTTTGTGACTCTTTTAGGGAGTTTGCCATTCTAGTACTAACCGTATGAACTGTAAACATTCCTAAACAAAATAAAAATACATTTAGAAATATAATAAGTGGATTTTCTACTATATATAGTGCTGTTGAGATTAAAAAGATTATTATTCCAAAAAGTATAGTTTTCATCTCTTTATCAAAGAATTTTATAATCTTATGAATAAAAAGTGAGACAACTATTCCAACCCCATATCCTAAATATAAAAGTCCTATCTGGCTCTCACTTGTACTTGGATCTAACTCTTTAAGTCTAAATGGCAAGATATTTAAAACTCCTGCAAATACAAAAAATATAGAAAACATCAAAAGATATATTACAAAAAATCTTTTATCTTTTAATATATGTGTGATATCTTTTATTGTAGCTTTTGTTAAGTGAGCTTGGGCATCATAGTTTAATCTTGTAACTAAAAACAATCCAATAATTGAAGCAAAAGATAGAGATAAGAAAACCATTTGCCAAGAAAAATATGTGGCAATATATCCTGAAAATACCCTTCCTACTAAACCACCAAAAACTGTTGAAGCCACATATATTGACATATTTAGTTTCACATTTACTTTATCTATGTTTGCTAAGATACTCATAGATGAAGTTAAAATCGCTGGTATTACTATGGCTTCTATTGTTCTTATAGTTAAAAACATCTCGTATGATGTTGAAAAAGATAAAAAAGTATTTGTAACGGCTAAAATAAGTGAAGCTGTCAATAAAACCCTTTTTGCATTTACTCGTTCTAATATATATCCATAAATAATAGGTGCAATTGCTAAAAATAACATGATAACTGCTGTAAATTGTGAAGATTTTACAATTGATACTTCAAACTCTTTTGCAAGTAAGGGTTGAAGTGGCTGAGTTGCATACATTACAGATAATACAACTACTATGTTGTATATAATTATAGAAAGTTCTTTTGTTTTCAAATTTGTCCGATTTAAAAGAAATAAAAAAAGGTGAGAAAAAATTCCCACCTTTTTAAAAGTTAAATATCAATAAATTACATATATGGTAATTCTATAATATAACCATAACCTTTTTGTGAAATAATAAAATCATCATCAATAACTTTATCTTTTAATCTTTTCATTACTGTTCTAAATGCAGAATCATTTGTAGTCAAATCACCCCAAACATCTTCTTTGAATTTTTCTACAGAAACAACTTCACCTAAGTTCTTAATTAAAACTTCTAAAATTTGAGACTCTTTTTTAGATAGTTTTACACTCAACCCATCTTTGTATAATAAACTTCTACTTCTATTATAGGTATATGTATTATTTAAAACTAATGGAGAATCATCTTCTTTGCTGTCTTTTTTAGCACTAATTAATTCATCATTTGCTTTTTGTAACATATCCATCATATCATCTACATTTAATGGTTTAACAAAATACCCTAAAACTTTTAAATTGATAAGTTTTAATAAATCTTCTTCATTTTTATGTGCAGAAACTATTATAAACTTTTGATCTGGAACAATTTCCAAAATTTCATCAATCATTTCAATACCATCTTTATTTGGCATTTTAATATCAGTTAAAACTAAATCAAAACACTTATCATTATTAAAGCTTTCTTTATAAAAATTAATTCCTTCTTGACCATCACTTGCTACGACTACTTCATCGAAGATTGTGTTTAAATAAAAAGATAATGTTTTCCTAGCAACTTCTTCATCTTCTACTAGCAAAACTCTAGTTGTATATATACTCATACAGAGCTCCTATATTTTTTTATAATTATTATTGATTATTCTTTCTATTATACCATCTTTTTTCTATTTTTCTTTTAACATAAAAATTATAAAAAATAATTTAATTTATATTTATATTTAGTACTTAACTTGTGATAAGTACAAACCATTAGGAATAGCGGGGGTTTTATAGATATATTTTTCTCTGGAAAGTTGAGATTTTAAATCATTTTTTGAAAATTTTCCTTCTGAAATTTTTAATAAAAAACCAACCATAATTCTAATCTGAGATCTCAAATATGAATTTGCTTCAAATCTAAAGATATAAAAATCTTTATATTTGTAAAATTTTGCATCAAAAATTTCTCTTACTTTATTCTCTTTTTCACTACCACTTTTGTGAAAATATTCGAAATCATGCACTCCAATAAAAAGTTTTATTGCCTCTTTTATTTTCTCTTCATTTATTTGTTTTACAAAAGTAACATAATTTGCCAAAAAAGGTGTTACTTCTTTTGTAGAAATAACATATCTATATACTCTTTTTTTAGCATGAAATCTTGCATGAAATTCATCACTTACTTTTTGAATATTTCTAACTCTTATAGAACTTGGTAGCTTATAATTCATAACTTGCTTTAGCTTTGAGAAGTTTGACCAGTAAGCAGGAATAAGTATATTAAAAACTTGTCCGGTAGCATGTACTTGTTTATCAGTTCTTCCACTTAATGTTATTTTAGGTTCAATATTTAACAATTTAAATACTTCTATAAGTTTATCTTCCACACTTTTTTTATTACTTTGTCTTTGTGAACCTTGATAAGAAAAACCATCATAAGAGATTGTCATTTTTACATTCATTAATATACTTTTTTTACATTTAACTTATAAACAAAGTATGATAATATCGTCCAAAAAACAATTATTAATGGGATAGAAAAAAGACCTATTGTCTTAGTTAAAGGATCAGAAATCAAATAATACCCAACAACACTAATAATTGCATAAGCAACCGATCTATTTTTTTCATATCTTGGATTGAAATAACCAAAAGCAACTACCAAATAAATAGAGATAAACGGAAAAATTGAAGTTAATACATAAAAAGAGAACTTTGCTACATCCCCATCACTTCCAATTTTTTCTTTCCAATAGGCATAAGCATTTGTAAAAGAAGTTGATTTTGATTCGCTTAAAGTGTCATTTATATGCATAACATTGTAATCTATTTGATTAATCTTATTTTTTTCAAAATAAAAAGCTTTTCCATCTTTTAAAACAAAACTCAAATTTCCTAAGTCATTATTTAGCTTTGCATTTTTAGCTATAATAAATTGATCGGTACCATTATCTTGTGTTTTGAAAAGTTTAACTTCTTCATAAAGTTTATCATCTTTTTTACTTATGTATATAAGCCAATCACCAAACTTTTGCCCAAATTCTGATGCTTTTATATTAAAGTTTGCTTCTTTTGTTTTTTGATTAATCAATTCATGAGATAGATATTTTGTTTTGGGAATTAATCCTATTGAAATAATCAATAAAGACAAAGATATAAAAAAAGTAATAGGTAAAAATACTTTTAAAATATTTGAGGGATTTAAACCAAAAGAAGTTATAACAATAAGCTCATATTCACTTGATAATTTAGACAAAGTAATTACCATAGCTACAAAAAAAGATATGGGCATAGTATAAAAAACAATATTAGGTAAATTATATGCATATAAAGTACCAAGTTCTAAGATATTTAGGGTAATAACCGAAGTAATTGAGGCTATTCTTACTAAAAATATAATTGAAGTAATAAAAAAAAGTACTAAAAATATGGGAAAAAATGTATTTGAAAATTGTGATAATAAATATTGTTTTAGCTTCACAAAATAACCTTTGAAATTTGAAATATATACTCAACAAAAAAACCTAAAGACAAATAAGGAATAAAGGCTGTTTGTTTTTCACTGTTTTTGATATTATTATAAATTGATGGAATTATAGCAAAAAGTGCTGCTAAAAATATAGCTATCATTCCTGAAGCCAAACCTAAAAGTGCCCCAATAACAGCAATAATTGGTAAATCACCCTCTCCCAAAGCTCTTTGTGTTTTTAAAGTTTCATCTTTTAATATCTTTGATTTTATATTTTGAATATAAAAAGTTACAAAAAAATCTAGCATAACAAAAGCTCCAACAAAAATAAATCCATCTTTAATAGAGTCTAAAAAATTATTATAAACACAAGAAAAACCTAAAATAACCACAAGTAACAAAATCCAATCGGGAACAGCTTTATACTCTAAATCAATAAATGATAATACAAGTAAAGTATAAAATAGTGCTAATATTAAAAAATATTCCAATGAAAAACCAATTTTTACAAAAAGACTCAAAGCAATAAGAGCAGATAACATCTCCACAAAAAAATAGTTTATAGAATATTTCTCATCACAATATTTACATTTTCCACCAAGAATAATATATGAAATAATAGGAATATTATGATACCAAGATATTGTTTTTCCACATTTTGTACAATGACTTCTTGGAGTAACAATAGACTCACCCCTAGGAACTCTATAAATCACTACATTTAAAAATGAACCTATTATTGCACCAAAAATAAATACAAAAATATTAAACAGATCCAAATCTTCTCTCTCTATTTGTATAATCACTTAATAAATCATCAAAATCATTTCTAGAAAATTCTGGCCAATAAGTTTTTGTAAAAAACATTTCTGCATAAGCACACTGCCACAAAAGATAATTTGAAATTCTAATCTCACCACTTGTTCGTATTAACATATCCACATCAGGAATACCAGCTGTATCCAAACATGATTCTATATTTTCTTGATTTATTTCAAGCTTTTTATCAACTAATTTTTTAACAGCCCTTGTAATTTCATCTCTTGAACCATAATTTAAAGCTAATATTTGAGTTAAGCCTTTACAGTTTTTTGTTTTTTCTTGAGTTTCACTTATAACTTTTTGTAAAGATTTTGAAAACTTTGACAAATCACCGATTGCTTTAAATTTAACATTATTTTCTAAATAAATTAATAACTCATTTTTTAAATATCTCTCTAAAAGTTTCATTAAAAACTCAACTTCTAATTTTGGTCTCGTCCAATTTTCAGTGGAGAAAGCATATAAAGTTAAGTATTTTATACCTAAATTATTTGCATGAGTGGTAATCTCTCTTACAGTTTTAGCACCCTCTTCATGTCCAGCTGTTCTATTTAGTCCTTGCTCTTTTGCCCATCTTCCATTACCATCCATAATAATGGCCACATGTTGCGGTAAATTATTCATAAAACTCCGAAGAAAGCATATCTAAAATATTAAATGAAATATCAAACTTATCTCCAGTAAGATTTATTGTCTTATCTTTTATAATCAAGTCAATATTATTTGAACTAGACCCAAATGAATTCTTTTCATCAATTATATTTAGACAAACAGCATCAACATTTTTTTCAATTGCCATATTTTTTGCATTTTCAAAAGCAACTTTTTTATCCAGCTCAGCTTTGAAGCCTATTGTATAAATATCACTTCTATTTAAACTTGATAAAATATCTATATTTTGTTTTAACTCTAAGTTCCACTTTTCACCAAGTATAGATTTTTTTAGTTTTCCTTTTTGAGCAAAAGAAGGAAGATAGTCACTCACAGCTGCTACCATAAAAAGGTATGGCTTTTTTTGTATCAAACTTGGATTTGAGTTATCCATTAAAGTAGTAGAACTAATTATTCCTTTTTTTGCAACATCAATTGATTCTTGCAGATATTCAAACATCTCTTGAGAACTTTGAGCATTTATTATATGTATGCCTTTTGGTAAATCTTCATGTCCTCTTGAACTTATCAAACATACATCTGCACCTTTTAAATAAAGTGCTAAAGCTAAAGAAGAGGCCATCTTACCTGAAGAAAAGTTTGAGATATATCTAACATCATCTATTTTTTCAACTGTTCCACCACCACTTAATATAACTTTTCTATTTTCCCAATACTCATCTTTTAAAAGCTCTTTTAATGTAGCATAATAAATATCATCTACTTCACTTAAAGCTCCATTACCAATATCTCTACAAGCTAGTTCTTTTGATACAGGTTCTAAGATTTTGTAATTACAAAGTTTTAGCATCTTCATACTTGCATTTGTCATTGGATTTTGTATCATATTTGTATTTGCTGCTGGACACAGAAGTTTTACTCTAGGATAAGCTAACGCTGTTTGAGTTAAGATATTATCAGCTATTCCATGGCTTAATTTATTTATAGTATTAGCACTAGCAGGGGCTATTACAAAAATGTCAGCCCACTTACCTATTGCTATATGATTATAGTGAGAATCTTTGTCCCAAGACTCATTAGTATCATCTAAAATTTGAGATTGAGAGATAGTTTCAAAAGTCAAAGGTGTTATAAATTTTTTAGCAGAAGCAGTCATTATAACTTTTACATTTGCTTCTGCTTTTATATACAATCTGATGAGTTCTAAAGTTTTATAAATAGCAATTGAGCCAGTAACTCCCACTAATATATTTTTATTTTTAAGCATTTTTTCTTCCAAAGAATTTATAAAAATACCCTTTTACTACTTTTGTAGCTGCCCTTGTTAAAACTAAATCACCTTTTTTTACATTTTTTGTAACAGTAGTTCCAGCTGCAATTAATACATCATCTTCTATTGTAACAGGAGCTACAAGCTGAGTATCACTTCCCACAAAAACATTTTTGCCTATTTTAGTTTGATATTTTTTAACCCCATCATAATTACAAGTAATTGTTCCACAGCCTATATTTGTGCCAACATCTATTTCACAATCTCCTAGATAAGAAAGATGTCCAGCTTTTACACCTGTTAATATTGCTTTCTTAGTCTCTACAAAGTTTCCTATGTGAGTATCTTTTATAATTGAACCTGGTCTTATTCTTGCCATTGGACCAGCATCACTATTTATAAGAGTTGCATCTTCAATTACTGTATTTGTTTTTATATGAGAATTTTCTATTTTACTATTTCCTAAAATAGTAACTCCATTTTCAATAATGCTTTCGCCAATAATTTCAACATCAGACTCTATATAAATAGTATCAGGCAATCTCATGATAACTCCAGCTTTCATAAAAGATTCTTTTATTCTATTTTGATGAATAACCTCAGCACAAGCAAGTTCATATTTTGAATTAACGCCTTTAAAGTTTTCTTCATTTACAACTAAAGGTTTTAATGTTTTTTGACTATTAATTGCTATTTCTACCAAATCAGTGATGTAATACTCTTCTTGAGCATTATCATTTGATAAAAGAGGTAAAGAATTTAATAAAAATTCTGTACAAAATTGATAAATACCAGCATTTGCACTTGTGATTTTTAGCTCTTCAGCACTTGCATCTTTTTGTTCAACAATTTTCTTTACTTCACCGTTTTGGATAACTACTCTTCCATATCCATCAGCACTTTTCAACTCTAAAACTGACATTACAATAGTTGCATCTATATCAAATCTTTCAAGTTCACTTGCTTGGATTAGTGGCATATCACCGTTTAAAACCAAAGTTTTTTCATACTTTGGTTTTATTCCCATAACAGCCCCACCAGTTCCTGGGAAATTTATATGGTCTTGTATTACAAAATTAACTTTGTCAGAAAAATACTCTTGCATTGTTTGTTTTACTAAATCAGCTTGATGATATAATACAACTGTAATATCATCACTTATTTCTAAAGCTTCTTTAATACTATAGTACAACATAGGTTTACCAGAAATTTTATGTAATACCTTTGGAGTCTCTGATTTCATTCTAGTCCCAGCACCAGCTGCTAGAATAATAATTGATTTATTAAACATTTATACCTTACCTTAACGCTTCTGATATTTCTTTTCTTAAATTATCTGCAACTTGTTGAAGTGAACTTCTCATCTTCTCATCAGTGATATTGCTCTCAACTAATTTTGTTAGATTAGCTTCTTTTTCTTTAAAAAAAGTAGCTACTGCTTTACTCTTTTTAGCTCTATTGTACATCAAAACTCCAGAAGCAATAAGTACCATCACAAGTTTTGCATGTCCTAATATTGCCGCATAATTCAAAATTGTAAACCCTGCAAAATCAGGTTCATTCATATCTGCACCTGCTGCTATTAAAAGTCTTGCAATTTTATAATTACCTTTCCATTGTGTATGATGTAAGACAGTTCTACCTTGTTTGTCTTTGATATTTAAATCTGTTTTCTTAGATAAAAGTTTCTCTACAAGTTCATAATCATCTGCAATAACTGCTTTATGAAAAATAGTTCTTCCATCTTTATCTACACTATTTACATCAACTCTAAATTTAAGCATAAAAACAATTCTCTCTAAAAATTGCTTTCTTTCATTTTTTGTTTTTGCTTTTAACCCAAAATCTATCATACAAGAAAATGCTGTGTTTCCTTCATTATCAACTTTATTAATATCTGCACCATTATTTAAAAGAGCTTTTATTAGCTCAATATTATTATAATTTATTACATCAAAAAGAATAGTTTTCCCATCGCTTCTGGCTTGATTTAATTTTGGTCTTTTTATAATTATTCTTTTTAAAAGTTTAAAATAATCTCCGTTTTCAGCAATATCTAAAAATCTTCTTGAATGAGCTCTTTTGCCATTTTCTTGGATTAGAATCATCTCTGCTAAATCATCAACAATAGTTCTTTCATCAAAATCTTGATGGTCTACATCTATACCTTTATCAAATAGGTAATCAATCATTTCATAATTTGAATAGCCTTTTAAACACTCTTGAAAAAGTACTGTTTTCCCATCTCTATCTTGTGTACTGATATCTGCACCTGCATTTAAAAAGAACTCAATTAACTCAAAATCTTTATTGTCTATAGCATAAAAAAGTGCACTTTTACCTTCTTCATCTTTTTTATCAATATCTAAACCATTTTCAATTAATACTGTCAAAAGCTTTTGATAATCATTCTCTTTTTTTACATATTTATAATCTGTTTGTCTGTACTTATCTAAATTATTTTCTCTTACAATATTAAATATTTTTAATATCTCATCTAAAACAGTTTTACCTTCAATATCTCTTTGATTTATATTTATATCTCTTTGTAATAAAGCATCAATAGTATCAAGGTGTTTAGCACCTTTTAAAACTATTTTAAAAAGTACATTTCTTTTATTTTTGTTCAAATGATTTATATCTAATCCAAATTCTATTAAATATTTCATAATTGTCTGATCATCTTTTAAGCTAGCCAAAAATAAAGCGCTTTCACCTTCATTGTCAGATACATTTATATCGTCAATATTATTTAAAATCTCTCTTACAATCCTTATATTTCCACCTTCAATTGCATCAAAAAGTACGGTTCTTCCATAACTATCTTTGAAAGTTAAATCTGCTCCATGTGCAAGTAAAAGTTGAAATACTTTTAAGTTTCCTTCTAAGGCTATATCTTGAATAAGAATCCTACCAGAAGAGTTTACATAGTTTAGAGAGGCTTTTTTATCGAGTAAAAATCTTATCATCATACCATCAGCATTTGAAGCTGCAATTGATAATATTGTTTTTCCTAATTTATCTTCATGGTCAATATTTGCACCATTTTCAATTAGGATTTTCATTCCCTCTATTCTTCGTTTTTGTACAAGTTCAAAAAGAAGAGTTCTACCTTTTTCATCACTTACATTAATATTTAATCCACTATCAATAAGTTTTTGTATTTTTTCTTCATTTACATAGTCTTTCATCAACTCTTTTTGTAAAGTTGTACTATCATCTGAACGAAATAGATTAAGCATTAATTCTCCTGTACAGTACTTCAATAATACGCAATTATATCTAAGGGAAGATTAAAATCTTCTCCTTGCTCTAAACTCTTTTTTTTCTCTTGGTGGAAAAACTCTTTTGTGTTCATCAGCTGATAATTTGATATCTTTTTTCAATGAGTTTTCCATAAATTGATTAAAAGAAGTTCTAGCTATCGTAGCTTTTATACCATCTGGGAACTGTTCTGGTAATTTATAAGATAGCCATAAATAAAGGGATATTTTTTTAATCTCATCTTCAACTAACAATAAATCCTTCTGTGTTCGTGCAACTTTAGGTAAAGTTATTGAAGGTTTGTATCGTATTACTCTGTTTTTTAAAACTGCAGAAATATATATATCATATGCCTGTAAAATAATCTTTGATTTTACAGAAATAGGTGCTTGAGCAAGCATATATTTATCTTCAAGTTTTAAATTAAACTTTTGGTCAACAATAGTTGACGCACTAATCATTGAGCCAATATTTGCAGCAATAAAAGGTCCCTCAAATACCATATTTGTAGAAAAGAACTTCAATACCTTTGTCAAAGAGGTTGTTTTTAGATGCATTGCTAAACTTGTTAGTTGCTCATTGTTTATTTTCACTTTAAATGGAGGTTTAATAGTTTTGATTGGTTGAGAATACTCTTCTTTTATATATTTTAAACTATCTTTTGTTGTAGCTCCAATAAAACCTTTTTCATGGTGTCCATATCGCCCTGCTCTTCCTGCTATTTGAACTATTTCATTTACGCTTATTCCTCTTCTTGAGATACCATCAAATTTCATATGAGTTGTAAAAAGTATTGTTTTAATAGGAAGATTCAGTCCCATTGCAATAGCGTCTGTTGCTATTAGGATATCTGTCTCTTTATTTCTAAACCTTCTTGCTTCATCCCGTCTTACTTCAGGAGATAAGTTTCCATAGATGATTGAGATTTTATGTTTTTTTTGAAGTTTTTGTTTTAATTTTAAAACATCACTTCTTGAAAATGCAATCAAAGCTGTTCCACTTTCTAAGTTTCCTAAAGCTGTATGTTTATCTAAAAGTTGTAATTCATTTTTTCTTTTAAACTTTTCAATTATCAAATCTTCATCTAAATATGCAGCTATTTTTTTAACAGCATCAAGAGCATTTACACTTCCTGTCATAATTATCTTTTTGGCAGGACAGCCAATAATTGCATTTACCCAAGCCCAACCTCTGTCATCATCATCGAGCATTTGAACTTCATCAATAATTGCAACATCAACATCCATATTAAAATCAATCATCTCTATAGTTGAGCAAACATGTGCTGCATCTTCGTTTAAGTTTTGCTCTTCACCTGTGATTAGAGAAGCTGGAATTCCCTCTTTAGTCAAATCTTCATACCCTTCTAAAGCTAAAAGTCGCAAAGGTGCTAAGTAAAGTCCACAATCTGCTTTTTTAAGCTCCGTCATTGCTTTATATGTTTTACCAGAGTTTGTTGGTCCCACAAAAAAGTGCAGTTCTCTTTTTATTGTTCTTGCTAAGGGATAAAGTGATTTTATATCACAATTTAAAAGTTCTTTTAATTGTTCTTGCCAATTTGTTTTCATATTATTCTTTTTAATTTTATAAGTATTAAATTCATTTTATCATAAAATAATAATATTATAATAAAAGATTTTAAGGGATTTTGATGACATGTGAATATTTTGGAAAATGTGGTAGTTGTACTTTTTACGATATGAATTATGAAGAACAATTAAATTATAAACTATCTAGGGAAAAACAGAGATTTCAAGATATTACTACGATGGACTTTGAAGTTATAAGAAGTGATGAAGAGCACTTTAGAAATAGAGCAGAATTTAGATTTTGGAAAAATTATGATGATGAAGAAAATCCAACCCTATCTTATGGAATGACAAGCTTTGAAAAAAATATTATTGAAATAAATAATTGTTCAATTGTCTCAAAAGAAATAAGCCAGCTTATGCCAAAACTATTGACTGAAATTTCACAAAGTGAAATATTAAACTATAAAATCTATTCAGTAGAATTTTTAGGTTCAACTACAAATGATATACTTGTTACTTTAATCTATCACAAAAAATTAGATACTACTTGGGAAAAAGTTGCAAGAGAAGTACAAGAGAAACTAAATATCAAAATCATAGGAAGAAGCCGTAAACAAAAGCTTGTTTTAAAAGAGGATTTTATTAAAGAAGAACTAAATATAAATAATTATACTTTTAAATTTCATTATAAAGAAGGTGGATTTACCCAACCAAATACAAAAGTAAATATTAAAATGATAGAGTGGGTTTTAAATAATATTGAAACAAAAGATGATTTATGTGAACTTTATTGTGGAGGTGGAAATTTTACTATCCCTTTATCTACTAAATTTAATAAGGTCTTAGCTACAGAGATTTCAAAAACTTCAATCAACTCTGCACTTCTAAATTGTGAGTTAAATGACATAACAAATATTGACTTTATAAGAATGAGTGCGCAAGAGTTTGTGGAAGCTTTAAATAGTGTAAGAGAGTTTAGAAGGTTAAAAGACATAAATTTAAGTGAATACAACTTTTCAACTATATTTGTAGATCCTCCAAGATCTGGACTTGATGATACAACTAGAGAATTAGTTAAAAATTTCGAGCAAATTATATATATCTCATGTAATCCAGAAACTTTGCATAGAGATTTAAAAGGATTAATCAAATCTCACCAAATCTTAAAATTTTCTTTATTTGACCAATTTTCCTATTCTGGGCACATCGAAACAGGAGTAATTCTCAAAAAAACTTGTTAAAATTTAGTATAAAAGCTGTAACAAGGTAAAAAACATGAGAATAAATACAAACATAGCTTCGCTTACTGCACAAGAAGCGGCAAGCAATACTAATAAGAAGATTGCAACTTCATTAGAAAGACTTTCTACTGGATTGAAAGTTAACAAAGCTAGTGATGATGCTTCTGGTTTGGCGATTGCTGATAAACTAAGAACTCAAGCTTCATCAATTAGCCAAGGTATAGATAACGGTAATTCAGCTATTTCTTTAATCCAAATTGCTGATAAGTCTATGGCTGAACAATCAAATATCTTAGATACTGTAAAAGCTAAGCTAATTCAAGCTAATACTGATACTACTTCTGATGATGGTAGAGAAGCTATTAGAAAAGATATTGTTAAACTATTAGAACAATTAGATAATATCGCTCAACAGACAAGTTATAATGGTATTACACTTTTACAAGATAGCTATGACAGCATGTCAAGTTCAATTGAATTGAAATTTCAAATTGGTGGAAATAAAGATGATGTTATGCAAAGTTCGTTCGTACAGTCAAATACAGTTGGATTAGGCGGAGGAGACAAAGCTCTTGACCAAGTTTCTGGTTCAAGTACAAGAAATAATGTTATTTCTCAAGGTTTATCAACTGTTATAAGTGGAGATGGAACAAATCCTATTACATTAGATGGATATGCTACAGGAACTGCTTTAAAAGTAAATATTACAGGAATACCTGGAGATATAACTGCAAATGGACCAGGTACAACAGAGATTAGTGATGTAGATTCAACTACTCAATTTGTATTAGAAGCTTTAGCAAATGCAACAAGTGGGGTAAATGGAAATCCTGCCTCAGTAGAAGTAAAAGACATAAACAATAGAACTATTGGAACTTTTACACTAACACCAACTAGTCCTACTACAATAGAAGATGCTTTAATTAGACATTCAACACCAGGAGTAAATGGAGCAGAACCAACTATAACATTTACACTTGCATCAGGTACAACACTTGGAATGGGTGGACAAACAGTAAATACAGTTGAAGTTGCTGGCAAACCTCTAAATACTTTTACAATTGGAGCAATGACACTTACTCAAACTTCAGCATCAGGAAGTATTACCTTTGATGCAAGTGCTCAAAATCTTAATATTCAAAACTTAAATAGTGCAAATGGTGAAGAATTAAAAGTGACTACAGCATCAGGAAGTATTATTGGTGGCGGTACATTAGCTGGATTAAAAGCTTTAGCAACAGGTCAATTAACAAAAGTACAAGCAGATAAGTATCAAGCAATAGTTGATGCTGCATTAAGTCAAATGAATATTTACCGGTCTGATTTAGGTTCTACTCAAAATCAAATCGAATCAGCAGTTAGAAACTTAATGACTCAAAAAACAAATGTAAAAGCAGCAGAATCTGTAATTAGAGATGTTGATTATGCTGAAGAATCTGCAAATTTCAATAAACAAAATATCATCTCTCAAGCAGGAAACTATGCTATGAGCCAATCTAATTCTGTGCAACAGAATGTTCTTAGACTACTTCAATAAATAGCACTTTTAAATAACAAATTTAAAGAGAGTATAAAAGCTCTCTTTTTTTATTGTCAAATTTTATTTTAATCTACTTTTAAGAATTGGTATGTAATAATTCTTTTTACAAAGTAGGGATCGATTGATTCCAAAGAGTTGTTTTACTCTATGCTCATTCACCTGAGAATGTATTCGGTGTGATTTATCACAATGTGTCATAATTTAAAGGATTTATTATGAGAATTAATACTAACGTTGCTTCGCTTACTGCACAAGAAGCAGCAAAAAATACAAGTAACAAAATTTCAAGTTCATTAGAAAAACTTTCTACTGGATTAAAAATCAATAAAGCATCTGATGATGCATCTGGTTTAGCAATTGCTGATAAACTAAGAACTCAAGCTAATTCTATTGGTCAAGGTATTGACAATGGTAACTCAGCTGTTTCATTAATCCAAATTGCTGATAAATCTATGTCTGAACAATCAAATATCTTAGATACTGTTAAAGCTAAATTAATTCAAGCTAATACTGATACTACTTCTGATGATGGTAGAGAAGCTATTAGAAAAGATATTAATAAATTACTTGAGCAATTAGATAATATCGCTGCACAAACTAACTATAATGGTACAACTTTATTACAAAGTGGTTATGATAATACTAGAGGTTCAGATCAATTAAGATTCCAAATTGGTGAAAATAAAGATGATATCATCCAATCTGCATCAATTCAATCTAATACTGTAGGTTTAGGTGGTGGAACTGAAAGAATCATGCAAGATACTACTGGTTCAAAAGGTAATACTATTTCAGCTGAAACTTCAATCAGAGTAACAGCTGATGGAACAAATGCACTTAAACTTGAAAGTTTTGCATCAGGTGGTGCTGTAGGTAAAGTAAGTATTTCAGGGGTTACTGGAGATATTACTTTTGGTAAACAAAGTACACTTAGTGAATTAGATTCTAATACACAACTTATTTTAGATAAATTATCATCTAATAGTGGTGCATCAGTAGAAGTAAAAGACATAAATGGAAATAGTTTAGGTACATTTAGTGCAACTAATGGTGCTAGTGGTATTGTAAAAGTAGCTGCAACTATCGTTAATGGTGTAGAAGTTAAAGCAGCTTCATATACTATTGCATCTGGAACTGTAATTAGCTTTGGCGGACAAACAACAGATACTGCAAATACAGCAAGTAGTGCACTAGCTACTTATAATATTGGGTCTATGAAAATAGAGCAAACAGATACTTCTGGAAGTGTGACATTCAGTGCTAATGCAGCTAATTTGTCTATTTACAATGAAGAGACAGGAAGCAATAAAGAATTAAAAATCACTGATGGTGTTGCAGATACTGAAACAGATGAAAATAAAGGTATGAGAGGTGGATTAACTCTTTCTGCATTGAAATCTTTACAAGCTGGTCAGTTAACAGTGGCTCAAACGGATAAATTCCAAGGTGTAGTTGATGCTGCTATTACTCAACTTAATACATTTAGAGCAGATTTAGGGTCATCTCAAAATCAAATTGAATCTGGGGTTAGAAACTTAATGACTCAACAAACAAATGTTAAAGCAGCAGAATCTATTATTAGAGATGTTGATTATGCACAAGAATCTGCAAACTTCAACAAACAAAATATTATATCTCAAGCTGGATCGTATGCTATGAGTCAAGCAAACTCAATCCAACAAAATGTATTAAGATTATTACAATAGTAATTAATCTTAAACATCTAAAAAGTAGTGCTCTTTGGGTACTACTTTTTTTTAGTTAAAAATAAAAAAAATCTTCTAAAATTCAGCTATCTTTAGAGCTATTATGATAAAATATTTATTAAATAATACTTTTTTTACTTAAGTAAAAAGATTTATATAAGGTATAAAATGTCATTGGATCAAGTTCAGCAATTAGCATTACAAACTTATAATGAAAATTTAGAGTTTTTTAAACAAAATCACCCTGATTTATATAAAACGCTAGAACTTTATGCAACAGCAATTGAATTAGGTCAAGTAAAACCAGAATTTGAACTTCAATACTTAAACACACACTTTGACATAGTAAATCCTACAACAAAAGAGTTTTTATACACACAAAACTCAAATGAGATATCACAAAAGATAGCTGATGACATAAGTTATGATGCTACGGTTAATAGTTTTAAAACTTATTATGAATTATCCTATAATGACAAAATGGCAAAAAGAGCTCTTGAACAAGACATTTTAGCTTCATATTCTATAGGAAATGCTCCTGTTATAAATTTTGTAAATAAAAATGTATCAAATCCACAAAATGTAAAAGAGTTCCACAAATTTATAATTTTTGGAGTTTTACTTGGAATTCATATACCTTTGATACATGAGAAACTCAATTCAGATGTATATTTAATAGTTGAACCTAATCTAGAGTTTTTTAGATTATCTTTGTTTGTGACAAATTATGCAAATCTGGCAACAAAAACAAAATTATATTTTTCAATAGCACAAAATGAGTATGAATTTAGAAAGACATTTGATAGTTTTTATGGTGAAATTTTTATTTATAATCATTATTTAAAATTTGTAAATATATCTTCTGGGTCAGATATGTATATGAAGGTGATCCAAAACTACTTAGTCTCACAAGCACATTTGTTGTATTCTTATGATAGAACATTTTTAAGTATAAGTAGAACAAACTCATATATTACTCAAAATTTTAAATTATTGAATGTAAAATATAAACAAAGCCTCAAACCTTTTGAGAAACCTATTCTTTTTCTTGCAGCTGGTCCTTCTTTACAACATAATATTAATTTTGTAAAAGAGAATCAAGACAAATTTACTATAGTTGCTATCTATGCAACCTTACCTATTTTGGAAAAAAATGGTATAAAACCAGATATCGTAACACAGTATGATGAACAAGATATTCAAGTACTTAATACCTTGGATAAACTAAATGATATAAACTATTTCAAAGATACAATTTTTATCTTTGCCTCACATGTAAATGCAAAACTAATGAATAGTTTTCCAAAAGAAAATATCTTTATCTTCCAAGCAATGTTTGAAGTAAAAGAAAACTTTGGGATATTGACAAGCCCGAGTATTGGTGAATTGACCTACGCGTTATTACTTCTTTTCCAAACAAAAGAACTTTATCTTTTAGGTCTAGATTTTGCGATGGATGTTGAATCAGGAGCAACTCATATTGAAGGTCACTCAGGAGCTGGTGCATTTAATAAAATAAAAGAGTTAGAAGATTCATCAGATAAGAATTACTCATTTAGAAAAAATACAATTATTGTAAAAGGTAACTTTTTGCCTGAAGTTAAATCAATACCTGTATTTAAAACAAATATTGATACCTTTGCTCAATTCACAGAATTCTACAAAGATGAAAGTCAAAAAGTATATAACCTATCAAATGGAGCATATCTTTCTGGTGCAGTTCCTTTAAGAATTGAAGATATAGATTTTTCAACTTTCCCAAAGAAAGATCAAGAATCATACAAAAATGAGATTTTTAAAGCATTAGAAGGTATTAGTGAAATTGGATACAATGAAAAAGATTTAGAAAAAATAAACTTAAAGCTTAGTGGTGTTAAAAAAATGAAAAAACACCTTGAGCAATTTCAAAAAATAAAAAAATATAACAATTTTGATGAATATCAAAATACCCTAATAAATGTTGTTCAAAGTGTTCTATTTGAAAAACAACATTGCGAAGATTTGCAATCTATATTGTTAAACTACTCTTCACACAATCTACACTATATCTTTTATCTATTTGATTTAGATAGTGAGAATGATAAGAAAAAGTATATTTATGAGATAAATAAGAATCTACTTACTCAACTAAATAAGATAATTGATACTTATGTAATCTCAATATCATATTCAAGTGATGAAAATAGTATTTTACTAAAAAAATTAAACAAATATTTAAAAGAGTACTCTATAAAAAATAGTATCTACTCTGAACCATTCTTTAAAGAACTAGTTGAAACTTCAAAAAGAGGCTATCAATATGATTTCAAGCCAAACTCAATTGGCTTTTTTGCAATAGAAGATAATCTTACAAATAAAGATTTTGTAAACTATGTAAAAGAAGTACTTAAAAGATTTCCAGAAGTAGAATTAAAACTTTTCTACTTTTTTGAGTTTCAAAAAATTCAAGCACAATTTGTATTTAAACAAGAGTTAAATAGAATCGAACTTTCAATCCCAAATAATATTTCAAATATAACTTCAAGTGTAGAACTATGGCTTGAAACATATGATAATACAATAAATGTAAAAAGAATAGATGACATTATTTTAAATAACTATGAAAATATCTATGGTGTAATGTTTGACAATAAAGAAAAAGCATTAAAAGAGCTAGAAACTGAATTAATTGTACCAAAAAAGTTCACCCTTGCAAATAATTTAAAAGAAAACTTCACTCTTTCAAATACTAGCTATTTTGAATTTGCAAATAGTCTAAAAGAAGATATTGATAAAGATTTATTCAATGAAAAGTATCTAAAAGAACACATAGGATTCTTTGCTATAAAAGAGAATCTTCAACAGGAATTTGTAAATAAGATCGTAGAGATTTCTAATAAATTCCCAAATATAAAATTCTCTGCTTTTTATTTTGATGAAGAAGTGCTAAAAGAGTATATTAGTATCTTTAGTCCTGTAATAAATAGATTCAAACTTATTTGTCCTAAAAATATTTATGAAATTGCAGATAATACTGAAGTTTGGGTGCAAGCTAAGATTCCTAATCAAAGTTTTTTATTTGATAAAATATATAAACTAATCAATGATAGTGTTTATTTATATCCATTAGTTTTAAATGAAGATTTTATTATACAAGAAGATTCAAGTAATTATTTAGATAATTTAGTTGAAAATTATGATGAAACTATCTTTGTAAAACAACTGAATAGAAACCTAAATATAGAAAGATTGCAAAATACAATGCCTGAAAATAATATAGCATTTTTAGCAACTAATGATAATATTTATGATGATGAGTTTATTAGGTACTTGTTAAGTTTAAAGAAAGCCCATCCTTCAGTAAGTATTAATGCGTACTATTTTAATGATTCAGATAGTACATTGGTAAAAGAAAAGCTTCATAATACAAATTTTTCAATATTGAAATTTACTAAAGACAATTTTTTTAATAATTTAAAGATTTTTATAAATAATAAGAATTCTATTTTTTATCAAGACATCGAACAAAAAATGTTACCATTTAACAAAAATATATATTATTCTATCTATGATAGAGCGTTATCTACAAGAAAATTATCTGACTTTGTACTTGATAAAGACAATTTTTTTCTAAATTCATTAAAAGAAATTGGTATCGATCCAAATATTTTTAAAAAATTTAATAATAACTATCACATAATTCTTACTAATTATTTCTTAGAAGAGAATTCAAATAATTTACAAATTGGTAATAATACAACATTAGCACATATTGTTCATTATATATATATTGAATTTGCACTACAGAACAATTCTTTTATACAAAAGATTAATAAATTAAGAAAACTTCATTTACCAGGTCTTTTTAAATCTAGTGGGGAATAATACTACATTTAATTGTAAGTAATGAAGAGTTATTTAAGAATGCTATCTATAATAAAAATGAGCAGATATAAAGAACTGTTAGTTCATCCTCTTTTTTGGTACTTGTTGCTGTAGCAAGAAGTATAGTATATCAACCCTAAATCAGACAAATAAGTCTATATTCTAAGCAAGCTTTTCTAAATGTAACATTTTCTTCAAACTCAAATGGTAATAGATAATTATTCCTGACTTCATCAAATGGGTCACCCAAGTTCAAACTCAATAATATCTTGAATTTTTAATTGAATTTTATTAAGTTGTAATACCACAAAAATTTTCTTATTCTAAGAGGATTAGTATATTCTAATCCATAGATAGTTTTAATCTCTTTATTGCATGTAATATAAAAATATCTTTAGTATGCAGTTTGATAATTCTTCAAGTCCTTTGTAAATTGTATATGCAATAAATAATATTAATGTATCGACTTCTACCCTATACTTACTTTAATGATGAATTGATTTTATATTTAAATCTGTTTAAGATATTCTAAAAGCTTTCTCAATATGCCAAAGATTAGAGTAATTTTCTACTATTTCATTTGGACAAAGCTTTGTATTTGTAATATACCCCTTAAGTCCATCCCAAAGCTCATCTTAATGAAATTTATCATAATCAATATTATCAGCTATTTTTTAATAAATATATTTATTGTATCCTCTACTCTTGATTTGATTTTTTGAGAGCTTTCCTGATTTAACTCTTTTTTCTAATCGTTTCAAACCTTTTCCAATATTCTATTTATCTCTTTGGTTCTTTATTTTGTCCAATATTGGGTGGGGAGAGAAAAGCTTACACCATCATTTCAAAATAATAATCAAGCGAATTAGTTAGAGTTTTACAATTTACAAAGTATTAAAAAAGGAGTTGTAAAAGCGTATCAAGATTAATATTATCCAATTCTTTAAATTAAATAAAAATATAATTTAATTTTAAGTAAGTTTATCATAAAATCAAGTAATAATTTAAAAGAGGATTACTCTATGTATTCACTTCAAAGAGATTCTAAAATATATCGTGCAGTTGAGAGTAAAAGCTATATTACCTTTATTAGAAAATTATTTCACAATATATAAATATGAAAAATATAGCTCTAATTCCTGCAAGAGGTGAAAGTAAAAGACTTCCAGGAAAAAATATAAAAAAACTAAATGGTAAACCACTTATTGCCTATAGTATAGAAACTTGTTTGGCATCTAGAAATATTAGTAGAGTTATTGTATCTACTGATGATGAGAATATTGCAAGAGTTGCGAAAGAATATGGTGCAGAAGTTCCATTTATAAGACCTAAATATCTTGCAAAAGACAAAGTTGGAGATAGAGAAGTTATGTTACATTTAACAGACTGGTTGAAAAAAAATGAAAATTACACCTTTGATAATCTAATTTATATTAGACCAACAACTCCATTTAAAAGTACCCAAATGATAGAAGAAGCATTAAAACAGATAGAAGATAAAAAATATTCAGCTATAAGAAGTGTTACAAAATCTGAAGGAGTATTTCACCCTTATTGGATGTATAAACAAAAAAATGGTTTTTTAAATACTTTTGTAGATGATTTAAAAGTAGAAAAGTTTTACCAAAGTCAGCTTTTACCAGAATGCTTTAGGTTAAATGGTGTTGTGGATATAACAAGAGTAAATACTCTAAAAAAATACCAAAATATATATGGTAACGCTATAGGATATATTGAAATAGATGAAGAAAGAGCGATTGACATAGATACAGAATTTGAATTTATGTTGTGTGAGTTTATGATAGAAAAAGAGCTAATATGAAAAAACAGATTATACAAGGTCGAGAGATTTCAGATCAAGCACCAAGCTTTATTATTGCAGAAGCAGGAGTGAATCATAATGGTAGCATGAATTTAGCTTTTAAATTAATAGATGAAGCGAAAAAGGCAGGTGCAGATTGTATAAAATTTCAAACATTCAATACAGAGATGTGTGAGAGTAAATATGCATTAAAACCAGAGTATTTTAAAGGAAGAGATGGAGAATTTAATAAAAAAGATTTTTCAAAATCTTTAGAATTTAATAAGATACAATTTAAAGACCTAAAACAATATTGTGATGAAAAAGGGATAATGTTCTTATCTATGGCAGCTGATTATCCATCATTTGAGATACTCCTTGATATAGGATGTCCTGCTATCAAAATTGGTTCATCAGATACACTTAATTTTCCTCTTTTTAAACTCATGGGAGAATCGAAACTTCCGATAATTTACTCTACAGGTATTTCGACACTTGAAAATGTACGAATGGGAGTTGATTATCTCTATAATTCAGGTGTTGAAGATTTATCGATTTTGCAATGTACTTCACAGTATCCAGCACCCTTTAAAGATATCAATCTAAATGTAATGAATGAATATAAAAAAGAGTTTGATGTACCAGTTGGACTTTCTGATCATTCGCAAGGATTACATGTACCTTATGCTTCTATTGGAATGGGTGCAAAAATTATTGAAAAACACTTTACGTTAAGTAGAAATCTACCAGGAGTAGATCATATCGCTTCGATTGAACCGCATGAGTTAAAAGAGATGGTTTTAAAAATAAGAGAGATTGAAGATGCGTTAGGTGATGGACTAAAAGAGATAAAAGAGAGTGAAAAAGAGCACTTAAAAACTATGAGAAAATCATTATTTAGTTTAAGCTCTATAAAAAAAGGTGATATTTTTAGTCTCAAAAATATTGGTTCAAAAAGACCAGGAGGTGGCATTCTACCCATAGAGATAGACTCAATCTTAGGAAAAGTGGCAAAAGTAGATATAGATGAGGATGAATACATTACAAAGGAAATGTTTTAATGCTGTTTGAAGTTTATACTATTTCAGATAAGCTCAAATGGGATGAGAGAATTTCTTCATTTGATGATGAAAAATTAGATATTTACTATTTACCAGAATACTATCAAACGTGGATAGAACATGAAAAAGCAGAACCCATTTGTATCTATTGTGAAATAAATAATAGTAAATTTTTATATCCATTTTTTAAAAAAGAGATTAAACGATATGAACTTGATGCAAAATATTATGATATTTTTAGTGCGTATGGATATGGAGGAGTAGTGTCTGATGTAAAAGAGAAGACTGATAGAAAAATATTTAATTATGAGTTTAATAGATGGTGCAAAAACAATAATATCATTGCTGAATTTATACGAGAAAACCCATCTATAAATAAATTAGATAACTTCATAAGAGATGCTGAATATTTGAAAGTGAGAACCAATGTTTTTTTAAAATCAACAGATAATTATAAAATTCCTAGTAAAAGTAGAAGAAATTATATTAAGCAGGCAATAAAAAATAATCTAAGTATTCAAATTGATGAAAATCTAGAAACCATAGATAGTTTTACTAAATTATATAATATGACAGCTAAAAGATTAGATATGGATAAAAGTTACTTATTCAACGATAATTATTTTAATAATCATAAAAAATATTTTATAGCTAATACAAAAATTATAAATATTCTTTTTGAAGATAAAATCATATCAAGTTCTATGTTCTATTATGGTTTTAAAAAAACGATTTATCATCTAAGTGGATCTGATTTTAAGTATAAAAAATTATATCCAAATGAACTCCTTATGCAAGCAATGATTAATGAAAGTAAAAAGATAAACAATTCATTACTTAGTTTAGGTGGAGGGACAACTGATAATCCAGAGGATAAATTGTTTAAGTATAAAAATAGATTTGGAGATAATTTAAGAGATGTTTATATAGGGAAAAAAGTCCATAATGAAAATATATATAAAAATATATGTAAACAATGGGAAGTAAATTATTCCGATGTGGTGAGTAAATACAAAAATTTTTTTTTAAAATATAGGTTTATAAATGAAAATTGTATTTATCGTAGGTAAAAGGGGTGGTGATTATTTCGCTGTAAAAAGAGCAATAGAAAAAGGGCTACTTCAAAATATTGAAATTGTTTACATAATTTCTAATTCATCATTATCTAAAGCAATGAATGACTATAAAATCATTAGTGATAACTTCTATTGTAAACAAGATAATGAAAGTCGAGTGCAATTTTTTGATAATGTACAAGATTTACTTGCAAAAATAGAATATGACTATATTGTTTTATCTGGCTTTGATTGGCTAATACCTTCAAAACTTGTAGAAACTAACATAAATAAAATCATTAATTCTCATCATTCTCTACTGCCAGCTCATCCAGGATTATTTAAAAAAGAAAAGTTGGTAGAGAGTGATGATAAATTTTTAGGAGCAACATTGCATTTTGTAGATAATGGAGTGGATACAGGTATAAAACTAACTCAAGCAGTATTTTTAAACTATGGAATAGAAAAATTTGATTTAATCTTGAAGATATATAGATTTATTCAAGATTGTATGATCGTTCAATCGTTAGCTGAGTTAAATAATCAAGAAGCAGAACATAGAGAAATATATTTTAATGAAATACTTTTTAATCCATCAATTGAACGAAATATTTTAAAATGCTTTGAAAGGATTTATTTTGGAAAATAATATTTATATAAGCACAGGTGCATTTAAAACTAAAAATTTTGATGAAATATTAGAAATAGCAAAAAGACACAATATAATGAATATTGAACTAAGTGCTGGAATGGATTATGATGAAGATATTATTTCAAAAATATCTGAAGCTGAAAAAGATTTTAACTTTTTAGTGCATAACTATTTCCCAACACCAAAAGACTCTTTTTTACTTAATTTTGCTTCTGAAAATGATACGACTATAGAATCATCTATGAGTTTAGCTAAACAAGCTATAGATATATCTGCGATAGTAAATGCTGAGTTTTATGCAGTACATTGTGGATTTACATTTGATTCAAATGGTTCACATTTAGGTAATGCTTCTCAAATGGATTTACCAAAGCTATCAATGCAAAATGCTTATAGTAACTATATAAGGAATATTAAAGAGCTCAATAAGTATGCAAAGTCTAAAAATGTAAAACTAGCTATAGAAAACAATGTAATAGCTGATTTTGGACTTATAGATGGAAAAAATGAAATATGTTTAGGTGCAGATATTGAAGGATTAGAAAAAATATTTCATATTGTAAATGATAAAAACTTACATCTTTTGCTTGATTTAGCACATGCAAAAGTTAATATAAATACACTTGGATTAAATATTGACCATTTAATAGAGAAGTTTGATAAAAAGATAATAGGACTGCACATAAGTGATAATAATGGGAAAAGAGACACAAATGAAAAACTAACATTAAATAGTGATATTTTAAAATATATAAAAAAGCTTAAAGATAGATATTTGATACTAGAAGTTTATAAAATTGAACCTAACGAAATAATAGAACAAAATAAACTTTTAAAAGAGGTAATACAGTGATAAATAAAATGATATGTAAAGCAAATGACAGTCTAATAGAAGTGATGAAAATCATCAATGAAAATGCTATGGGAATAGCATTTGTTGTCGATGAATCTAATAAACTATGTGGCACAGTGACAGATGGAGATATCCGAAGAGCACTGCTTAAAGATATAGGTCTGCAGGATAAAGTCAAAAATATCATCTTAAAAGAGTTTACTTTTGGATATATCACTGATAGCTATGAAAGTTTGCAAAAAAGAATCGACCATAGAATCAAAATTATACCTTTGGTAAATAAACAGAAGGAAGTAGTGGATTTTTTTGAATATAAGCAAAATGTTTATTTCCCTGTAGCTATTCCAAATCTCAATGGAAATGAGTTTAAATACCTCACGGATGCTTTTATGAGCACATGGATATCTAGTAGTGGTGAATATATAGAACGATTTGAAAATGAATTTTCTAAATATTCAGACTGCAAATATGGTGTTACTTGTTCAAACGGAACTGTTGCGATTCATTTAGCACTTATTGCTTTAGGAATTAGTGAGGGGGATGAAGTGATAGTACCAGATCTCACTTTTCCAGCTACTATAAACACCGTACTTCATTCAAAAGCAACTCCAGTGATAGTTGATGTTGAAGAAAATAGCTGGTGTATAGACCCAAAAGAGATAGAAAAAGCCATTACTCCAAAAACTAAAGCTATCATCCCTGTACATATCTATGGGCAAAGTTGTGATATGAGTACTATTATGAAAATAGCTACAAAATATAACTTAAAAGTAATAGAAGATTGTGCAGAAGCTCATGGTGCTATGTATGGTGGTAAAAAAGTTGGAAGTTTTGGAGATATAGGGTGTTTTTCATTTTTTGGAAATAAAGTAATTACAACTGGTGAAGGTGGTATGTGTGTAACAAACAGCGTCCTATTAGATGAAAAAATGAGAGTACTAAGAGATCACGGTATGAGTAAGACCAAAAAATACTGGCATGATGTAATTGGTTACAACTACCGTATGACAAACCTTCAAGCTGCTATAGGACTAGCACAATTGGAAAGAATAGAAGAAATACACAAAAACAGAAAAGAATATGAAAAAAACTACAAAAAACTACTACCCAAAGATAAGTTTGCATTTCAACAAGATATAGAAAATCGAAGAAGAATCACATGGCTTGTAAGTGTGCTACTTGCGAAAAGTATAGATAGAGAAGTATATATTACTAAACTAAAAGAAAAAGGGATAGATGTACGACCATTTTTTTATCCACTTAGTGATATGGATATATATAAGCAGTATTGTAAAAATAAAACACCAGTTACTCATAAGCTTTCAAAAGTTGGACTAAATCTACCTACTTATGAGAGTTTGAAAAGTATGGATGAGATTAGAAATATTTTGAGAGATATTTAATGAATTTTAGAAACTATAAAAGTAATAGAATAAAACAATACATGGTATTTAAAATGGATTATGCCAAAATACTCAAATACAGGAATAATACTAATGAAAACAGCTGAAATTTTAAATTCAATAAATAAAAATATTCCTAAACAAACCAACAGAGGGAAAGTCTTATTTACTCAATCATTTAGTATATATGAACCCTGTTTTGTGCATGATAGATTGATGGCATATTCTTTAATGTTAAGAGGTTTTGATATTTATGCAACGTTCTGTGATGGTATCCAAGAGAATGAATGTAATGTCTATGGTGGAGTATGGGGGGGAGGTGAGACTTTCAATAAGAACTGTCAAACTTGCCAAGAAAAATCACAAGATTTATGGTCAATTTTAGATGAAGAAAATATATATAAATATTCTTCTTATTTAGAAAAACAAGACTATATAGATATTGAGAATAAGCTAATAGCTGTTCCATATAATAAATGGAAAGATTATCATGAAGATGATTTTAATTATGGACTATGGAGTAAAGATATCTTAGTAAATAATTATGTAGTTGCTGATTATAAACTTATAGAAAATCATGAGATTTTAGGAAGAAGTCATCTAAAAAATCTATTATTACTAAAAATTGCCTATGAAAGAATTATAAAAGTAAATAAACCAAATAGAATAATCTCAAATGATAGTTACTATGGAATGTGGAAAATGTGGGAATTATTAGCAGTAGAGAATAACATACCATTCTATTCTCATTGGAGTGGAACAAGAAAAGGAGGATGGTGCTATGCATATAACGATGCAAGTATGAATCTTGATTTTTCTAAAATATGGGAAACTTACTCATCTATCTCACTTACAAAAGAAGAAGATGAAAGAGTAGAACAATGGCTTCAAAATAGAACTTTGGGTAATGACATGATTTTAAATACAGCAACATTGTTGGATTATCAAAATGAAACTGCTGATTTTTCTAAATTTCACAAGAATAAACCAACTGCAACACTTTTTACAAATGTTGCTTGGGATTTAGCCGCACTGAATAAAGAAATTTTTACAAAAAATATTTCAGAGTGGATAATCGAAACGATAAAATGGTTTAGTGAACATCAAGAATTTCAATTAATTATAAAAACACATCCAGCAGAAGCTAATCCAACAATACCAGCTACAAAGGAAACAATTGAATCTGTTATAAAAAAAGTATTTGTAAAATTACCAAATAATATTTTCTTTTTATCACCAAAAGCTTCTATTACAGTATATGATTTATTTAAAATAACTACTGTAGGTATTGTTTATACAACAACAGTTGCTATGGAAATGGCGGCGAGAGGTATTCCTATTATAACGGCAGGAAAGTCACACTATAGGGGGTATGGATTTACTATTGATCCTAGTACTATTTCTGAGTATTTCACTTCATTAAAAAGTATACTAAAAGATCCAAATGAATCTGATTCAAAAGAAACTATAAATCTTGCTAAAAAATTTATTAAATTTAACTTCTTTCATTATTATTCTAAAATAGGTTTATTTGAATTTGAATGGAAAAAACCAATAAATATATTAATTTCTTCTTCAAAAGATTTAAAAAAAGGTAATCATCAACATTGGGATTATATAATAGATAAAATAGAAAAAGGAGAACCTATTCTAGATTCTAAAGAATGGCCAAAAGAAAGCTGATGAATTATATATTTACAGAAAAAGACAACAATCTTTATAAAGTAGAACAATCATTAAAAATGCAAGAAAAAAGTGTGAAGCAATATTCTAAAACATTGAATACAGTCAAAATTACAACAAATGAAGTTTTTTGGCCTTCAAATATTTCAGATACTGCTCTACCCTGGCTTCATCATGAAATATTTGACTCCTTTGAAAATAACCCCTCTTCATATAATCATCCATGTATGGAAATTGATAAGGTAGATTGGATTATTGATGCTGGTTGCTGTGAAGGATATTTTCCATTATTTGCATTTCAAAAAAACTCAAATTGTAAAGTTATTGCTTTTGAACCATTAATAGAAATGGAAGAGGCACTAGTAAATACATTTTCAAAAGAACTAAAATCTAAAAATATGATTCTGATTAATAAAGCATTAGGAAAAGAGACTGGAAAACTAAAGTTTTTTAGTGGAGATACACATTTATGTGACTCTAAAATTTGTTTAGATACTCAAAAAAATGATCATTCATATGATGTAGAAGTCACAACTATTGATCTTGTAAGTAAACAACAAAATATTACTAAAAATGGAATGATAAAGATGGACATAGAAGGAGCGGAGATGGATGCATTATCAGGAGCAACACAACTCTTGAAAACATATAAACCTAAATTAGCAATTGCAGTCTATCATGAATATGAAAATGCCACGCTTTGTAGAGAAATTATATTAAAAGCTAATCCTTCATATAATATAGAGTTTAGAGGTGAATATTGTTATTTTGAACCTCCTAGACCATATATGTTATTTGCATGGTAAAATATTAAGGCTAAGATGGAGAATATACTAATTAAATTGTTCAATTTTCCCAATATAACTACATCCATAAAGGTAATTAAATGAAAATACTATTTACAACACCAATATTTCGCTTTCCATCAATAGGAGGACCCGAATTAAGAATTGAAACATCAATTAAAGCATTATCTAAAATTAGTAATCTTGTATGCTATATTAGACTGCCAAAATTAAGGCTAACTAGTGAATCTGATAATTTTTTAAATGATTTATCTGAGGAAGTTTATTATTTAGACCCACATATTCCTAAAGATGTCTTTTGGCCACAAATTTTAGAAAATGAAAAACCTGATTTAATTTGGTTTGGATATGGGAATATATCATATGTTCTAATGAAATACTTGAAGTCAATAACAAATATACCTTTAGTCTGTGATACTGATAGTGTTTGGTCTAAATTTATTCTTAGAGAACTAGATGTAGAAAATAATGAGAAAAGAAAAA
The DNA here is from genome assembly GCF_004116465.1 of Arcobacter sp. F2176. NCBI lineage: Bacteria > Pseudomonadati > Campylobacterota > Epsilonproteobacteria > Campylobacterales > Arcobacteraceae > Arcobacter > Arcobacter sp. F2176. The sequence continues at coordinate 10,228 of NZ_PDJV01000002.1, read as the reverse complement.
TAGAAATCCTAGATGCAGGTAAAATCAAGGAAAATGAAGAAGAAAGTTGGGTTGATTTTTGTGATGTAACAACTGCTGTTTCTGAAATTGATATGGAATATTATAAGTCATTAACAAAAGATAAAAATAAAATCCATCTTTTTTCTAATGTAATTGATTTATCATCATACCAAAATTGTATAGAAAATATTTATAACATAACATCTCCTTCTTTATATTTAGCAGGAACTTTTTGGAAAAATTCTCCAATGGAAGATGCTACTCGTTGGCTTGTAGATAAAGTATTTTCAAACTTAATAATTAAATACCCAAATTTAAAGTTATATATATTAGGGAAGAAATCTACTGAAATAGTAGGTGATTTAAGTAATCAAAATATACTTGTAGTAGGTAAAGTTGAAAGTGTATTACCATATTTAAAGCATGTTGATGTAGTATTGGTTCCTTTACGTTTCGAATCAGGAACAAGGTTTAAGATTTTAGAGGCAATGGCTTGTAAAAAGGCAATAGTATCTACGACATTAGGTGCAGAAGGAATACCTGTAACAGATAATGAAAATATATTAATAGCTGATGAACCTAATATTTTTTATCAAAAAGTTGTTGATTTAATTGAAAATAAACTAACAAAAAATAAACTTGCCAAAAATGGATATAATTTAGTTAAAGAACAATATGATATTGATAATCTTGCACAACAAGGAAAAGCAATTTGCAAATACTTAGGTTTAATAAATGATTAGAACAATCATTCATGATAATCAACAAATAGCTATTATTATTAAAAATAATTACAAAAAAGAAGGTGTAGAGTTTTTCACGCCAAATGATTACTCTCAACAACTTGCCTATATGTCGCATAAAAAAGGTAAAAAAATTGATGCACATATACATAATAAAGTAACTCGAGATGTTCATATGACTCAAGAAGTTTTAGTAATAAGAGAAGGCAAACTTCGTATAGATTTTTACACACAGGAAAAAGAATACTTAGAAAGTAGAATTCTTGAAAAAGGAGATGTAATACTACTTGCTAGTGGTGGACATGGATTTGAAGTATTGGAAGACATTGAAATGATTGAAATAAAGCAAGGTCCATACCTAGGAGATGAAGATAAAACAAGATTTACCCATATTTTAAAAGAAAATATAAAAATTAAGGGAGCAAATGAATAACTTATATAAAACTCATAATTTTAGAAATGATATTTTTCAATATGCAGATAAGAATAGTAAACATATATCTAATTTCAAAAGAAAATTGAAAAATAAAGATTATTCCATAAGTGAATACTCTTGTACTATTTGTAACACATCTGATTTTACAACCGTTGCAGAAGCAGATGAAGGTTTTAAATGGGGTATATGTAAATCTTGCGGACTGTTACAAATATTTCATAGATTAGGTAAAAATAATATAAATGAGTTTTATACATCTGGTGAATATCAAGCAATATGTATGGGAAATTTAGATGATAAAACCCACTTTGCATTAGAATATGAAATAATGAGTTTATATTTTATAGATATTTTAAATAACTTAGACCTTGAAGCAAATGAAACAAATATTTTAGAAATAGGTTGTGGTTCAGGAGGGATATTAAAAGCTTTTAAAGAATGGGGAGCAAACTCAGTAAAAGGATATGACATTGATTCTCAAAAAATTAATTATGGAAAATCTTTTGTAGAAGAAATTGAGTTTGCAGATGCTTTAGAATTAGATAATAAGATATTTTCTCAATACAATATTATTTTATTAAGTAATATATTGGAACATTTAAATGATCCCACGATTTTCTTAAATAACTTATCCAAAAGACTTGAAATAAATAATAATTATATAATTATTGATATACCAAATTTAGAATACATGTACAGCTATTCAGATATTTCACTCCAAAAATTCTTTCATATTGGACATTTATGGTATTTTAATCCAATTACAATCGAAAAATTAATAAATAAAGTAGGATTTAGAATTAAACAAATAATAATTAAGGGAGCTGCATTTAGTATAGTATGTAAAAAAGATTCAAATAGTGAGATAATAAATACCAATAATAGCTATTGGAATACAATTTCTTCTATTCAATATACCAATTTTTTAAATGATAAAAATAATATTTTAAATATAGCACAAGAAAAATATGCTAAAGTTAGCCAAAAGTACTTATGATGATACCTGTAAATACTCCAATCTTTAATGGTAATGAAAAAAAATATCTAAATGAATGTATAGATACAGGATGGATAAGTAGTGAAGGTCCATTTATCCAAAGATTTGAAAAAGAAATGGCATTTTATGTAGGACGAAAATATGCTACAGCTTGTGCAAATGGAAGTGCAGCATTAGATATCGCAGTCAAAGTATTAGAACTGAAAAAAGATGATGAAGTAATAATACCCTCATTTACTATTATTTCATGTGCACAGTCACTTGTAACCCAAGGAATCAAGCCAGTACTTATAGATAGCCATTTTGATACATTTAATATGATAGTTGAAGATATTGAATCAAAAATAACAAATAAAACAAAAGCTATTATGATTGTACATATATTTGGACTTGCAGTTGATATTGATCCTATTTTAGAACTTGCAAAAAAATATGACCTTAAAATTATAGAAGATGCAGCAGAAGTACATGGACAAGAGTATAAAGGCAAAAAATGTGGTAGTTTTGGAGACATAAGTATATTTAGTTTTTATCCTAATAAGCATATAACTACAGGTGAAGGTGGGATGGTTCTTACAAATAATGAAAACCTTAATAAAAGAGCCAAGAGCTTAAGAAATCTTTGTTTTTCTACAAATAGATTTATTCATGAAGAACTTGGATGGAATTATCGAATGACAAATATGCAAGCAGCACTTGGTGTTGCACAACTTGAACAAATTGACACAATAATTGAGAAAAAAAGATGGATAGGAAATACATATAATGATTTATTAAAAGATATTGAATCAATTAATTTACCTATACCAAATACAAATTATTGTGAAAATATTTATTGGGTATATGCGATTACACTAAAAGATACATGTACAAAAAATGCAAAAGATATTATCTCAGAACTTGGAGAATATAAAATAGGTAGCAGACCATTTTTTTATCCAATGCACAAGCAACCAGTGTTTAATAAAATGGGATTGTTTTTAAACGATAACTTGCCATATAGTGAAAAACTTTATGAAAAAGGTTTTTACATACCAAGTGGGTTAGCTTTAACTAAAGAGCAAATAGAAGAAGTATCAGAAGTATTACATAAGGTTTTAAAATGAATCAGTTTGGAGATTTATATTCACAATATTACGATTTACTTTATAGTGATAAAGATTATGAAAAAGAAGTTGATTATGTAGAAAGATTAATTAAATCAAACCTTCCACAAGCAAAAACTATTCTTGATATGGGCTGCGGAACAGGAAAGCATGCTGAACTTTTTTGCAATAAGGGATACAAAGTTCATGGAATTGATTTAAGTGAAGATATGCTTAAAATTGCACATGAAAGAGCAAGGAACAAAGAAGATAGATTATCTTTTAGCCAGTCAAAAATTCAAGATTTGAATTTACGTAAAAAATTTGATGTTGTAATTTCATTATTTCATGTAATGAGTTATCAAAACTCTAATGAAGAACTTATAAAAGCTTTTGAGGTTGCTAAAACTCACTTAAATACAAATGGGGTTTTTATATTTGATTTTTGGTATGGACCAGCTGTATTAACTGATTTACCAACGACTAGAATAAAAAGATTAAAAAATGAACATATTAATGTTACGAGAATTGCAGAACCAACATTAGAATGTCAAAAGAACTTAGTTAATGTTAGCTACAATATATTTATTGAAAATAAATTATCTAAAAATATTATACAAAAAAATGAATTACATCAAATGAGATATTTTTTTGACACAGAACTTGAACTTATTTGTGAAAAAGAAGGATTCAATATTGAAGAAAAAAGAGAATGGTTGGATTCTAAAAATCCAAATTTTAATAGTTGGAATGTTGTATGGATTCTAAAATGAAAAAAATTGCATTTATTTGGCCTGCAGGATTTCCTTTAAATAGAATGATTTGGCCACAAGATTTTCTTAATATATTAGCAAATTATTTTTTCATTGATTTATATTGGGGACAAAAAGAAAATCATTTCCAAGGTAGTACACTTAAACTTCATGAAAATATTAATGTAATTAGCTATGGAATTTTAGAGCACTATGTAAAACAAGATTTTAGTGATATTAAACCATACCTTATTGAAAGCTTAACATCTGGAAATATTCAATATCTATATAATTCTATACAAAAAAACAACTACGACTATTGTATTGCTAATGAAAAAAGCTCGTTAGTTATAGCAAAAGAATTTATGCAAAAAAACACTAAAATTATTTATTGGCCTACAGAATTATATACTATGGAAAGCCATGCTGACTCTCATCATAGGCTGCCTATTCAACTTGATTATGAAAGAAAAGTTATAAACTCAATAGATTTGATAATACATGCTGATGAAAATAGAGAAAAGGAATTTTTTAGAATTTGTCAAAAAGAATTTTTTACAAAAAAATTATATTTTCCTATTTCACTTAAACGAGAAAAAATATCAAATTCTCCAAATAAATCATATCATAATCTATTTAATCTAGAGAAACAAAAGAAAATTATTTTATACAATGGATTGATTTCTGTCCATAAAAGATTTATTATTGATATAGTAATAGCAGCACAAAAAATGCCAGAAGAAGTTGTAGTAGTATTAAGTGGCCTACATAATGGTGATTCTGAATTACTTAGAATAATCAAAATATTAGATAAAAAAGGTCAAATATTTATTGATACTATTTTGCATAGTCCAGAAGAAAGACATAATTTATTTTGTACTGCAGATATTGGTTTAGCATTTTATGTAGAAGATGATGTAAATGAACTGTTAACTATTATGTCATCAGATAAAATAGCCTCATATACTAGAGCAGGTCTTCCAATAATAAGTTTTGACTATAGTAATTATATAAATATTTATGGAAAAGTAAAATTTGGAATTGGAATAGATGAATTTCAAAATATAAACAGAGCGATAACAGAAATCTTAGCTCATTACGATGAATATTCAAAAAATTCACTAAGTGCCTATGAAAAGTATTACTGTCTTGACAATAATATTAATTCACTATTAAAAACATTAGATAAATTATAAATTTTGAGTCTTAAATGATAAATAATCTTTTAAAGTGTAAACAAATAATTGCATCTCTAACAACTTATGATACAAGAATAAATTTTGGAAATGGGGTATCTCAAAAGAATATAATTTTATCACATATTGAATCCATGTTTGCTCAAACTAAGTTTGAAAAAAATCACAAAAATATATATAATACAAGAGTAACTAATAATTTTATTTCTAATAATCCGAACAATCAGATATTACTTACTAAGCTATTAAATAAACTAAATATAAATTTAAATCAATTAATTGAAAATAAAAAATTTATTCTATATGGTTATGGTAATATTGGGATTAATATTTACAATAATTTCAATAATCAAGTCATAGCAATAATTGATAAAATCTATAAAGTATTAAGGAATCAATATAAATTAGATATTTTTGGATTAGAAAAAATAAAGCAATTAGAGTTTGATTATGTTGTTATTTCTGTATTGGGAAGAGAAGAAGAAATAATAGATGAATTAATTAGAGACTACAATTTAATAAATAAGAGGTTATCTTAATGAACAAAAATAAATATGATTCTAAGAATCCTACAGAAACAACTTTTGCAGATTTTTACATTTTTGAGAAAAAGCAATGATAAATCCATCTAAAAATCATACAAATAGAAAAGCATATAATTGGCTACTATATGACCAAGCAGATAAGTATTTGATTGAATATATACCTTTTTATAAAGGTGTAATGCTAGATTTAGGATGTGCAGACAAACCTTTTGAAGAATTTTTTAGACAATATGTTGATGAATATATAGGCGTAGATTGGTCAAACACTATTCATAATAACAAAGCTGATATTGTTTCAGACCTAAATAAAAGGATTGATTTAGAAGATGCTTATGCAGATACAATTGTTTCTCTAAATGTATTAGAACATCTTTGTGAACCACAAGTTTTTCTCAATGAATGTCATAGACTTTTAAAAAATGATGGAACTTTAATTTTACATATACCATTTCAATGGTGGATACATGAACACCCATATGATTACTTTAGATATACGCCTTATGGGCTAAGGTATCTTTTGAATAATGCGGGATTTTTAGATATTCATATTCAACCAAGCTCAGGTTTTTTTACAACTATACTATTAAAAATAAATTATTTTACTCAAAGAGCAATAAAAGGTTCAAAACTAAGAAAAAAAGTTATTAAAGGTATATTAATGCCAATTTGGTGGCTAAATCAAAAACTTGCCCCTAAACTTGATAATATGCATAGAGGTTGGTCTTTAGAGGCACAAAGTTTTTTTGTAATTGCAAAGAAAAAAGAAAAATGACTTCAAAAAATAGAATAATTGCATCACTAACAACTTATGGGACAAGAATAAATACTGTACATATTGCAATTGAAACTATTTTAAATCAAACATTTAAAGCGAATAAAGTTATCCTTTGGCTTGCAGAAGATGAGTTTCAAGAAAAATCTATTCCTGAGAGTTTGAAAAAATTACAAAATAAAGGTTTAGAACTCAATTTTTGTGAAGACATAAAATCTTATAAAAAACTAATACCAACACTTGAGAAATATCCAAATGATTTAATTATAACTTTTGATGATGATATTATTTATGAGAAGGATATTATTGAAAAATTAGTGGACGCGTATAAAAAAGAACCTATGGTAGTTCATTGTGCGCGAGGTCATAGAATAAGATTTGATAAGGATAACAATGTACGTTCATATAATCAATGGGAACATTGTTCTGAAGTATTTAAAGAAGGGTTTGAAATATTTCCCACAGGCGCAGGTGGTATTCTATATCCTCCTGACTGTTTTGATAAAGAGATAACAAATAAAAATATTTTCATGACGTTAGCCCCACATGGAGATGATATATGGTTTAAAGCTATGACCTTAAGAAATGGTATTAAATCTAAAATAATATCGCAAAAAAATAAAAAATACATGGATTTAAAATATATTGAGAATACACAAGAAAATGGCTTGAGTTTATTAAATATTGATGAAATAAATGGTAATAATAAACAAATAAATCAAGTGTTTAATAAATATAACCTATTTGATTTTTTAAATAAAAATGGAAGAATGAAAACAAAACGATATTGTCCAATTTGTAATACTAGTACACACAAGTTTAGCCCTTATGGCGTAGCCATGAGAGAAGATGCAATGTGTCCCACATGTAGATCAGTTGAAAAGGATAGATTGGTTTGGTTATATTTAATTAAGCAAACTAATATTTCAAGTAATCCAAATATAAAAATGCTTCATGTCGCACCAGAAAAAATATTTCAAAAAATATTTCAAAAGTTACTCAAAAATAATTATATATCAGTAGACTTACATGATAAAAGTGCCATGATTAAGATGGATATAACAAACATAAGATTTGATGACGATAGTTTTGATGCAATATACTGTAGTCATGTTCTCGAACATGTAGTTGATGATAGAAAAGCTATGAAAGAATTAAATAGAGTATTAAAAAAAAGTGGCTGGGCTATTTTAAATGTCCCTATAGTCTATAATGACAAACCAACATTTGAAGATTTTTCTATTGTTGATCCAATTCAAAGAACAAAAATTTTCGGGCAAGCAGATCATATTAGAAATTATGGCACAGATTATAAAGATAGATTAGAGGGATCAGGGTTTAAAGTAAAAACTATATATCCAAAAGATTTTTTAACTCAAGATGATATAGAACTTATGAGAATTACCCCTTCAGCAGGTGAAATTTACTTTTGTACGAAATAATATATTAAGGTAAAGGAAGTAATTTGAATATTTTGCATGTAATTTCTGGTAATTTAGATGGTGGAGCAGCAAGAGGTGCATTTTGGCTCCATACTGCATTAAAAGAATTGCATATAAACTCTAAAATTATTACCACTAGTACCAAAATAATTGAAGATACTGATATTATTTATGTGTCAGAGGATAACTATTACAGGAGAAGATTAGAACAAATAGTCTTAGATAAAAATTATCCTAATAGAACAAAACAAATATTTTCTACTGGATTATTTGGGTTCGACATAACAAAATTAAAGGAATTTGAAAAAGCAGATGTTATACATCTTCATTGGATAAATGACTCCTTTATTAAAATTGAAGATATAAAAAAATTCAAGAAACCAATAGTTTGGACAGTTAGAGATTTATGGCCTATGACAGGAGGTTGCCACTACCCAATGGATTGTAAAAATTTTTTTGATAAATGTGGTGCTTGTCCCCAAATTTCAAGTAATGATCAATATGATTTATCAAATAAGATCCTTCAACTTAAGAAAGATTCTTTCAACTCAAATATACAAATTGTTGGTATTAGTAATTGGGTAACAAATAATGCTAAAAAAAGTTCTCTTTTTAAGAATTTTAATATAAAAAGAATATTTAATAATGTTAATAGCAAAACATTCCTTCCTCTTAATAAAGAAATATCTAAAAAAGAACTTTTATTACCCCTTGATAAAAAAATAATATTAGTGGGAGCTCAGAGTCTAGATGACGTTTATAAAGGTTTTTCTAAATTTATAAAAGCCATTTCTTATTTAAATAGAAATGACTATTTTTTATGCATATTTGGAGAAATAACTACTGATTTACTTATTCAAATAAATATGCCCCATAAACTATTCGGATTTGTCAAAAATAGTGTAAACCTAAACAAGTTATACTCTGCATCTGATGTTTTTGTTGCACCATCAATAACAGAAGCATTTGGAAAAACAATTGTAGAATCAATGCTTAGTGGTACTCCTGCCGTATGTTTTAATGCAACAGGACCAAAAGATATTATTTCACATAAAAAAGATGGATATAAAGCCAAACCATACTCTCCTAAAGACCTTGCAAATGGAATTGAATGGGTTATTAATAATACAAATTATAATAATTTGTGTCTAAAGACCAGAGAAAATGCAAAAGAAAAATTTGATAGTATAGTAATATCAGCTCAATATAAAAAATTATATGAAAGAATTATAAACAAAAAATCCTCTGCAAAAGTAATACAAAAAAGACTTCATACTGAAAAGAATCAAAATAATGACAAAATTAAAGATTTAGTTTTTGATGCTTTAACAACTAATAACTATAACTTTTCAATATTAATAAATAGTTTTTACTTAAATATAGAGAAACTAAATAAAAAACCTAATAAAAAATATATTATTTATGGTAATGGAACAATAAAAAAAATAATAGAAGCTTTATTAACTAATAAAATTGTTGGATTTATTGATATTAATGATTCTAAAGATCATTCAAAAGTTTTAAGTAACTTAATATATGATAAAATCATCATTAGTGTGATGGGAAGAGAAAAAGAAATACAAAATTATCTTACAAAAGAGATTGGTATTCACAAAAAAAAGTTATATATTTTTAAGATATAAAAAATAAAGATTACTAAGGAAAAATAATTATCCTAAAGTCTCAATTATTACTCCAAATTGCAATAAATTTTTAGAAGAGACTATTAAAAGTGTTATAAATCAAAATTACCCTAATCTAGAATACATAATAATAGATGGGGCAACAATGATAAATCTATAGAAATTATTAAAAGATATGAAAAATATATCTCATATTGGATTAGTGAAAAAGATTCAGGAATGTATGAAGCTATACAAAAGGGATTTAACAAATCTACTGAAGATATAATGTGATGGCTTAATTCCGATGATAAATATCATGATAAAGCACTCTTTAATATTGCAAATATTTTCATGCAAAATCCTACTGTAAACTGGATAATAGGTGCAAATATATATTTTAATGAAGAAGGTCAAACTTCTCATACTAAACCATCTTTTCCACATAATAAATATTCACAATTTTTTATCCAAAAGAATTTATTTAGCAAAGTCTACTCTATGGTTAAGAAGTCTTTGGGAAAAAGTAGGTTCATACATTAACACAAAATTAAACTATGCAGGAGGTTTTGAATTATGACTTAGATTTAGTTCTAATCAACTAACCAAAAAATTTATGCATAAATATATCGATGAAC